>JAYVRO010000046.1:0-8482 GCA_043776165.1 Rubrivivax sp.
CGCACCACCTGATCGGCCAGAGACGGATTTGCGTTGGACTTAGCGCCCGTCAAACCTTGAGCTGTGCTCACGCCGCGCAGCGGTCTTGCATGTCGCTCACCTCAAGCGTTAGCGCGTCGTGGAGAGCAGTGTCGTTGGTCGCACTCAGTGGAACACTCCCTGTGCCACCCGCCGCCGCCCCCAGCGCCCACTTCGGCCCCATTTCGGCCAAGGTTTGGGCCTGCGACAGCAACCGATCAAAGAGGCGCAAGTGCGCTTCTTGCTGCTGATCCTGGGTCTGCACTTCATCGATGCGCAGCTCCAGCTCGCCTGAGGCCCCCGAGATGCGGTCCATGGCTTCACGCCGACGCATGTAGGCCACGCGGCGGTCGCGCAATTGCTGATCCATGGGGCCAGAGATCGACTTGCTCCACAACTCAACTTCAGCCGCAGCGTTTTCAAACACCACGCGCAATCGCGACAACAACATGCGCCGGAACTGCTCACGAAACCCGCTGGCCGCCATGCGCCAGGCTCGGGTGATGGACAAGTAGCGGCCATAACCGGCCTCGATCCGATCAAGCTCCCTGACAAAGCGCTGCATCGACATGGGCTTGGGCACAACAAGCGCAAACGCGAAATCGGCGTTCAGCCGCTGGCAACTGGCGTCCAGCATCTGCCTCATTTCTTCAGTCTGAACATCCACCTGCACCAGAGTCGCGCGCAGACGCGAGCACAAAGTGGTGAAGGCAGCGCGTGCGCCAAAAGTCAAAGCGCCGGCGTCGAGGGCGGCATTCATGGCCATGACTTCGCGGCGCAGGTTGTCGCTGGACATCGAGGCCACGGCCACACCCATCATGCGCATTTGCACAGCCCGCATGGCAGAGAGACGCGTGGTGCAAGCCTCAAACTCTGTGGCCTCCAGACCCAGGCGCAGCTGCATCAAACGCAGCTTGGTGCCACTCTTGCCGCGCAGGCCACGCAAGTCCAGTAGCTGTTCGGCGTTTTGACGGCGACGCTCACCGACGCGCCGCGTCACGACGCGCTGGGTGGCCCGCAAAACCTCGCTGGTGGCGTTGGACAAGATCTCGCGCTGGCGCGGCATCAACTCACTCGTCAACGCGTCTTCCAGCTCAGGCAAGCGGCTTTGCGCCAAGCCTGCGGCGTCGCCAGAAACACGTGCAGCCAGCGCGTCGCGCGCTGACAGTGGGAAGACACGCGACACCGGCATGTCCAGCGTGGCGGCGGTGAGTTCGCGCTGGCTGTTGATTTGCAATTGCACTTGAGCGCTGCTGGCCAGGGGGTCGGCCAACGTATCAATCTTGTTGAGCACCACAAAACGCTCGACCGAGCCCGAACTCAGATGTTCACGCCACACCGACAAATCGGACTTCGTCACACCCGTGTCGGCGGCCAACAAAAACACCGTGGCGTGGGCGGATGGCAGCAATCCAAGCGTCAGTTCAGGCTCGGCACCAATGGCGTTGAGACCTGGGGTGTCGATGACGACCAGACCGCGCCGCAAAAGTGGGTGCGGATAGTGGATAACCGCGTGGCGCCAGGCAGGCACCTCGACGAGGCCATCGCCACCCTGTGGCGGGTTGTCCTCGGGGTGCTCGTCGCTCCACAAGCCCAACGCCCTGGCTTTTTGCACCGGTACACGCTGTGTGCGCGTGACGGCTTGCAGCGCATGCGCCAAGGTTTCGGGGTTGTCAGCGTCAAGCGGCACCGTCTGCCAGGTGTCTTGCCGGTTACGCAACTCAGCAAGTGCCAAACCCTGCAAGCGTGTTTCGATGGGCAACAAAGCCAAGCAGGGCGCGATACCCGTTTCGTGGCGCAATTCAACCGGGCACATGGTGGTGCGCCCCGGCGTGGCCGGCATGATGCGCCGCCCCGTGTCAGCAAAAAAGATGGCATTGATGAGCTCGGACTTGCCGCGGGAAAACTCGGCCACAAAGGCCACCACGATGCGCTCACTGGCCAGCCGCTCACGCAGCGCGCCGATAGGGTTGGCGAGCGCCTCGTCGTCGATGTTGTGTTCCGCCAAAAAGCGCGCGACGTCGTGCAATTGATGGTCCAGCGCCAAGCGCCATGACGCAAGGGATTCGAGGCCGGTGACGACGCTGCTGTGCATGATGTGCGGGCCATCCTAGCCCAGCCACAGGCCGCATTGGGTGCCGGATACATTCACTGACACATGCTGGCCGCAAGTGGCGCGACATTTGCCCGCCGCTGTGAGGCTCAGCGGCTCGGCCGACCTTAGCGCCGTTGGCAATGAGCGCAAAAGTAGGTTGACCGCTGCGCCTGCACGATGCGCCGCACGGGCGCAGCACATTGGCCACAGGGCTGGCCCTCGCGACCATAGACCTGCACCACATGTTGGAAAGCACCGTTCATGCCGTGGGCGTCGCGAAAGTCCCGCAGCGTTGATCCGCCCAATCTCAAGGCGTTGGCCAAGGTAGCACGCACCGCCTCCAGCAAGCGCGCAGCACGGGGTCTGCTGATGCGATCGCTGCGCTGACGCGGGTCGATGCCCGCGATGAAAAGTGCTTCACAGGCGTAAATGTTGCCCGCGCCCACCACGGCATCACCCGAGAGCAACAAGGCCTTGATGGACGTGCGCCGACCATGCAGGGAGGCATAAAAGCTCAGCGCTGTCAACGCGTCGTCAAAGGGCTCCGGGCCGAGTTTGGCCAGCAGACTCGCGGCGGGATCATGTGCCATAGAAGGCGCCCAAACGACAGCACCAAAACGCCGAGGGTCGGTCAAGCGCAAAGTACCCTGCGATGTGGCGAGCTCGAAGTGGTCATGCCGGCCACGTTCGGGTGCAGCTGACAACAAGGCCAAAGAGCCCGACATGCCTAGGTGCATCAGCAAACCACCGCCCGTGCCTGCAAAGGCCAGCCACAGGTACTTGCCGCGCCGCATGACACCCACGATGTTGTGACCCAGCAATTGCCCCGCCGCGCAACCCAGCGGCCACCGCAAAGGCTTGCCCACGTGAACGGCCAGCACGCGGGCACCGCGCAATGGCTCGTCAATGCCACGCCGGGTGACTTCAACCTCAGGTAGCTCTGGCATGGAACCATTATGTGAGAATGAAAACTCACCTCTGGAGCCCCCATGCAGCCCACGCAATGCTGGCCACGCGCGCACCGCGCCACCACAAAAACAGCTTTAGCGACGCTGCTGCTCTGCGCCTTTGGCGCGGCCTTGGCACAGACCCCGGCCCCTTCGGCTCAATCAGTCCCTGCAGAAGTTAACTCTTCACTTGACGCGCCACTGTTTTATCAGTTGTTGATTGGCGAAATCGAACTCAGCGCCGGGCAACCCAGCAACGCATTTGAAATCGTTCTTGACGCTGCCAAACGCACCCGCGATGAGCAGCTCTTCCGCCGCGCAGTGGACATCGCACTGCAAGCACGCGCTGGTGAACAAGCGCTGTCGGCGTCGCGGGTTTGGCGCATTGCGCTGCCCGCATCGCTCGACGCCACGCGCATGCAAGTGCAGATCCTCTCAGCCCTGAACCGATTGGCCGACGCTGCCGAGCCATTGGCCAAGCTCATCCAACTCACACCGGCGCCGGAGCGTGCTGGGCTGCTCGCCGCCCTGCCCCGCGCATTGCAACCATCTGCCGATCGCAAGCGTGCCGCGATGTTGATTGACGAGGTGGTGCAACCCTGGTTGAGCGACAAGACCTTGGCCGTGGCCGCGCAAGTGGCCTCAGGTCGTGGCTGGCTGAGTGCTGGTGAGACCGAACGCGCCTTGACCCTGGCGCGCGTGGCACACCGCGCCGAACCCGCGGCCCCTGGCCCGGCGCTGCTGGCGATGGAGCTGATGGCTCAGCAACCTGAAGCCGAGAGCATCGTTTTGGCCCACCTGCAAATCGCAGCCACCGATCCCCAGGTGCGCCTGGCCTACGCACGGTCCCTGACAAGCGCGCAGCGTTACACCGAGGCCATCACGCAACTCGAAACCGTCACCCGCGACAAACCCGACCTCGCGCCGCCCTACCTGACGCTGGGCGCTTTGCAGTTGGAATTGCGTCACTTTGTGCAAGGAGAGGCTGCGCTGAAGCGCTACCTGGAACTGGCGCAACTGACGCCAAGCGCGGGCACAAGCAACGCGCCGCGCGCTGACACCGGCGACGAGGACGACGACGAAACTAACCATCGACCCGACCAAGGTGGGGTCGAAGCTTGGCTGCTGCTGGCCCGGTCTGCCGAACAGCGTGGCGACTTTGCCCAGGCAGAAAGCTGGCTGGCTCGAATTGAAGACCCGCAACGCGCGCTGGAAGTGCAAACGCGGCGCGCCACCATGCTGGCCCGCCGGGGCCAAGTGGCGCAAGCGCGCGAGGTGTTGCGCAATTCACCGGAACGCCATGCTGACGACGCACGCGCCAAGTTGATGGCCGAGGCAGGTTTGCTGCGCGAAGTCAAACAATGGACTGAAGCCTATGCAGTGCTGGGCCAAGCTGCTGAGCGCTTCAGCGAGGACAGTGAAGTGATTTACGAACAAGCCATGGTGGCCGAGAAGCTGAATCGCCTTGAGGACGCTGAGCGGCTGCTGCGCAAGGTCATCACGCTCAAACCCGACAACGCACATGCCTACAACGCGCTGGGCTATTCCTTGGTCGAGCGCAACCAACGTCTGCCCGAGGCTTTGCAGTTGATCGAACGCGCATTGCAACTCGCCCCAGGCGACCCTTTCATCACTGACAGCTTGGGCTGGGCGCAATTCCGCCTGGGGCGACTTGACGACGCCGCAAAAACCTTGCGTCAAGCCTATGTGGCCCGGCCCGACGCGGAAATTGCCGCCCACTTGGGCGAAGTACTGTGGACCGCAGGCCATCGAGAAGACGCCCGTCGAGTTTGGCGCGAGGCCCGTGCGCGCGACGACGGCAATGAAACACTGCGCGAGACGCTTGCCCGGCTCAAGGCCGATTTGTGAGCTTGGCCTCAACCCTGCGTGGCAGGGTCGTTCACTCTGGCTTGGTGAGTTTGTGCGCCTTGCTGGCGGCTTGCGCGACGCGCCCGCCCGCATTGGAAGGCATGCCCTGGACATCAGGCCGCTTGTCCGTGCAAGTCGCAGCCGACCCCAGCAACGCGGTACGCAATCTGAGCGCCAGTTTTGATCTTCGTGGTGACGACCAAAGCGGCGAGTTGCGGCTGAGCTCGCCATTGGGCAGTTTGATGGCCGCTGCGCGCTGGGTGCCGGGGCGCGCAGTGCTTGAAACGTCGCAAGGTACCGTCGACTACCCTGATCTGGAAAGCCTCGCGCGCGAAGCTTTGGGTGAACCCCTGCCGCTGCAAGCCCTGCCCGATTGGGTGGCAGGTCGTGCCTGGCAGGGTGCATCAAGTCAAACCTTGGATACAGGGTTCGAGCAACTCGGATGGCGCGTGAATCTGGTCGGTTTCTCGAATGGCCAGATCGATGCTGAACGCATGACCGCACCGATCGTGAAACTGCGCGTGCGGCTCGATAAATCTTGACCATGCGCGCGCTGTACGAGCTGCCGGCACCGGCCAAGATCAACGCTTTTTTACACATCATTGGCAAGCGCGCCGACGGCTACCACCTCTTGCAGTCGCCCTTTGTATTGCTCGACTGGGCCGACACGCTGCACTTTGAGTTGCGCTCTGATGGTCAGCTCCGACGCCACGACCTGGGCGCCCAACTCCCCGCAGATGACCTTTGCTTGCGCGCAGCACGTGCCCTGCAAACCACCAGCGCGGTTGCGTTGGGTGCGGACATTTCCATCCACAAAAGAGTGCCCTGGGGCGCGGGGCTGGGCGGTGGCAGCTCCAATGCGGCCACCACGCTGCTCGCGCTCAACCGACTGTGGAAACTCAACTGGCCCCGTGCGCGCTTGTTGCACCTGGCGCAAAGCTTGGGCGCCGATGTGCCTTTTTTTGTTTTTGGTCACAACGCCTTTGTTGAAGGCGTAGGCGAGAAGCTCAGGCCTATGGCATGGCGGCGCGCCCGCTACGCGGTCGTCAAACCCGCTGCGCCACTCCTGACGCATGAGGTCTTCAGCCACCCAGCGCTCATACGCGACACTGAGCCTGTTATACTTACGGGCTCACTTGAGAGTGGCCAAGAAAGCCTTGGTTGTGTGGACGGAACAGCCTTGTGGCAAAGCGGCTTTGGCCGAAATGACCTTCAAGCCGCCGCCATCAGCCGATGCCCCGAAGTCGCTTTGGCCGCGCGATGGCTTGAGGACCGTTTTGGCAACAGCCGCATGACGGGCTCAGGCAGTGCGGTCTTCGCAAGAGCAGGTGAGGCAGGCGTGAACGCAGACGCAGACGCAAACGCAGACGTGAACGCAGGCATGAAGGTAGACACAAACAGCCCCTCCATGGCGACATTTCCACCGGAGTCACTTCCGGCGGGTTGGGTGGGCAGGATGTGCCGCAGTCTGGAGCACCATCCGCTGGTCGGATGGGCAGACTAAAGAGTGAGTGGTGGTTGAGCAATCGGCCACCCGTGTAGGGGAGTCGCCAAGTTGGTCAAGGCATCGGATTTTGATTCCGACATGCGAGGGTTCGAGTCCTTCCTCCCCTGCCAAACCTATTTTTGACATGCCGGCAAAAACGCCCCCGGACGGAGAACCTCACGTGCTCTTCAACACCGTTCTCTTCACCGGCAACGCCAACCCCTTGTTGGCGCGTGAGATCGCCACGCATTTGAACGTTGAACTCGGCCAGGCCGCCGTCGGTCGTTTTTCAGATGGTGAAGTGACGGTCGAGATCGGCCAAAACGTGCGCGCACGCGACGTCTTTGTGGTGCAGCCCACCTGTTCGCCAACGAACGAAAACCTGATGGAACTCTTCATCATGGTGGACGCCTTGAAGCGGGCCAGCGCGCGCCGCATAACGGCCGTCATCCCCTACTTCGGCTACGCGCGGCAGGACCGCCGCCCGCGCTCCATGCGTGTACCCATCAGCGCCAAAGTGGTGGCCAACATGCTCGAAACCGTGGGCGTCGAGCGCTTGCTCACGATGGACCTTCACGCCGACCAAATTCAAGGTTTTTTTGACATCCCGGTCGACAACATCTACGCCAGCCCGGTGCTCTTGTCAGACCTGAAAAGCAAGAACTACCGCGACTTGGTGGTGGTCTCGCCCGATGTAGGGGGCGTGGTCCGCGCACGCGCCATGGCCAAACAGTTGGGTTGCGATCTGGCCATCATCGACAAGCGTCGCCCGGCAGCGGGCGTGTCTGAGGTGATGCACGTCATTGGTGAGATTGACGGGCGCAACTGCGTGATCATGGACGACATGATCGACACCGCTGGCACCTTGGTGAAAGCCGCCGACGTGCTCAAAGAGCGCGGCGCACGCAGTGTCTACGCTTATTGCACCCACCCCGTTTTTTCAGGCCCGGCGATTGAGCGTTTGGCGGCGTCGACCATCGACGAAGTCGTGATCAGCAACACCATCCCGCTGAGCCCGGCGGCCAAGGCTTGCAGCAAGATTCGTCAGCTCTCGGTGGCATTTCTGTTTGCCGAGACCATTCGCCGCATCAGCGACGGTGAATCGGTGACCTCGCTCTTTTCGGAGCAGAACAACAATTTTTAGATAGATGCTGGGTTGCCGTTGGTGACCCGCTTTCTGTGGCAAGGTGATGTGAAACATTGACCTTGTCTTACCCAAAGCCCTGGTCGCGGGGCTTTTAACTTTTGGAGTTACACATGCAATTCACAGCTTATGAGCGCACGCTGCAGGGGACCGGAGCGAGCCGCCGCCTGCGCACCGCCAGCAAAGTACCCGGCATCGTTTACGGCGCGGGTGAGCCCACCATGATCGAGCTCGATCACAACGCCCTCTTCTTCGCACTGAAGAAAGAAGCCTTCCACTCTTCCATCCTCGAGATGGAACTGGCTGGCAAGACGCAAAAGGTCTTGTTGCGTGACTTTCAAATGCACGCCTGGAAAGAGCTCGTTCAGCACGTTGACTTCCAGCGTGTTGACGAGACCACACGCCTGCGCAAGAAGGTGCCGTTGCACTTCTCAGGTGAAGAAACCTCACCCGCCGTCAAGACTGACCACTGCGTGATCAGCCACGTGGCCACCGAGTTGGAAGTTGAATGCCTGGCTTCGGCGCTGCCCGAGTTTGTCGCCATCGATTTGAGCGGCCTCGTCAAGGGCACTTCACTGCACGCCAGCGACATGAAATTGCCCGAGGGCATCAAGGTCGTCAAACGTGGCACGCTGAACCCCGTGATCGTGGCCGTCACCATCCCCAAGGCCGAGGTGGAAGAAGTTGCCCCGACCGTGGTGGTGGCTGACAAGGGCAAGGCCGTCAAAGCCAAGAAGACAGAGAAGCAAAACCAGAAGTAGGTCAGAAACAAGCTCGTTTGCGGGCTGGGGTTTTATCGCCAACACCCGCATCGAACCACATCAGGGCCCCCAAATGGGGGCCCTCTTTTTTGCCTCTGTTAAGCGCCACTTCCCCCCTTTTGGCGGAGCGACAAACCAGCAATCCGCCATCAATAATCTTGC
>JAYVRO010000047.1:0-2571 GCA_043776165.1 Rubrivivax sp.
GCGCCTACCGCCGCCGCCAAGAAGGTGCTGCGCGTGCTCTTTCCGACGGCCGAAACGGGCTTTGACCCGGTGCGTGTAACGGACACCTATTCGGCCACCATCACCGCGCACATCTTTGATGCCTTGCTGGAGTTCGACACCTTGGCGCGGCCCGTCAAATTGCGCCCGCGCGTGGCAGCGGCGATGCCCGAACACACTGTTGACTTTCGCACCTGGACCGTGCGCTTAAAGCCGGGTGTCTTCTTTGCGGATGACCCCGCCTTCAAAGGCCTGAAGCGCGAGCTGACGGCCCACGACATCGTGTTCACGCTCAAACGCTTTGCGGACCCGGCGAGCAAGACGCCCAATTGGCCGACCATCGAAGACCAGGGTTTCATCGGCCTGGCCGAGCTGCGAAAAAAAGCCTTGGAATCAAAAACACCTTTTGACTACGACACTGAGATTGACGGCCTGCGCGCACTGGACCGCTACACCGTGCAATTTGTTTTGGCCAAGTCGCGCCCGCGCTTTGCCGAACTGCTAGCCAATGCCGGCACGTTTGGCACGGTGGCGCGCGAGGTGGTGGAGTTTTACGGCGACAAACTGATCGAGCACCCCGTGGGCACGGGGCCTTTCCAGTTGGTGCAATGGCGCCGCTCGTCGCTGATGGTCCTGGAGCGCAACCCCAACTACCGTGAACGCACCTGGGACGCCGAGCCTGCTGCTGATGACCTGGAAGGCCAGGCCATCTTGAAGCGCATGAAAGGCCGCCGCGTGCCGCTGGTGGACCGCGTCGAGGTCTCGGTGGTCGAAGAAGCACAACCTCGTTGGCTGAGCTTTTTGAACGCGCAGGTGGACGTGTTGGCTGTGCCGCAAGAGTTCGCGCCATTGGCCATGCCAGGCGGCAAGCTGGCACCCCATTTGGCCAAGCGCGGTGTGCAGGGCTGGCATGTGCTGGTGCCCACTACGCAGCTGAGTTTTTTCAACATGGACCACCCGGTAGTGGGTGGTCTGGCGCCGCACAAGGTGGCACTGCGCCGTGCGATGTGGTTGGCCATCGATCTGGACAAAGAAGTTCGCATCGCCTATCGCGGTTTGGCCATGCCCGCGCAATCCATCGTGGCCCCCGCCACCAGTGGCTACAGCGCCGGCTTCAAAAGTGAGAACAGCGCCTACAGCCCGGCACGCGCCAAGGCTTTGCTCGACATGCATGGTTATGTCGACAAAAACAGCGACGGTTGGCGTGAGCAACCGAACGGCGAACCACTGGTGATCGAGTGGTCTTCGCAGCCCGATTCACTGAGCCGCCAGTTTGATGAATTGCTGAAAAAATCGCTTGACGCGATTGGCATTCGCGTGGTTTTCAAACCCGCCAAATGGCCCGAAAACCTGAAGGCTGCGCGCGCAAACAAGCTGATGGCCTGGCGCGTGGGCACCACGGCCACGTCCACCGACGGGCAAGACGTGCTGCGACGCTTGTATGGCGGCGAGGTGGGGCTATCCAACATTGCACGATTCAAGTTACCCGCTTTTGACGCTGTGTTCGAGCAGCTCAGCGACCTGCCCGACGGCCCTCAGCGTGAAGCCTTGTTCGACAAGGCCAAGCGTTTGGCCATTGCCTATGCACCGTACAAAGTGCATGTGCACCAGTTTGTTGATGTGCTGGCCCACGCATGGGTAGAAGGCTACCGCCGCCCGCTCTTTTGGAATGATTGGTGGCACATGGTGGACGTGGATGTGGCCAAGCGGGCAGCGGCTGGGTGATGTTGGCTGATGTTGGGTGATGCGGGTGAGGCTGGTGATCTCAGCGCCCGGGCAGCCGCGCCAACACGTCCACACCCATCTGCAACAGCAAATGCGGCAAGTCGATGAAAACCCAGTTCTCGGCCAACAAGCCGTCTTCGCAGCGCCACCAATCCATCACGCGCATGTGAATCGGTTGGTTGCACGCAGGTGCGCCCAGGTACGCACCCAAGTGCGTGGCGCGCACGCTGGGCCAGCCGGTGCTGGCGACAAAGGGGCCTTCGGCCAAACGCGCGCGGTGCGTGCCGCCTTTGCGGTCAGGAAAGGCGTGCAAAAAGGGCGCCTGGTGGTGGCGCTCAAACCCGCTGATGCCGCGTGACGTGCCGATGCCGCAGGGGCCGTACCACATCATGTCTTGGCGCCAATAACGGCCCATGCCCATGCTCTTGAGGTCGGCTTGGTCATAGCGCATCAGGCCGCCGATCATGGCTTCGACCAAGCCCATGCTCTGTGCCGTTTGAGCTACATCGCCCGGCGCCAACAACAGGCCGCTGTGCAGGCGGGGGCCGGGCACCAAGATGTCCAGGCCCGAGCTGGGTGGCAGCAGGTTCACACCAGCTTGACGGGCCAGGTCGATGATGTCGAGCAAGACGCGCGCTTCAACGATGCGGCCCCCTTCTACGCGGTAGAACTCGCCAAAGCGCAAGGTGGCGGGCTCGCTCGTCGCGGGGATACCCAACCAATCGGCCTTGAAGGTACCGAGGTAGTGACCTGTGGTGCAAACCCACCAGCCGGCACCACCGTCAAATCGGCCATCAAAGTGACTGCCAAAAAAGATGTCGGGGCGGC
>JAYVRO010000048.1:0-2571 GCA_043776165.1 Rubrivivax sp.
TGTCTTGGTGCGACTTGCATGGCCATTTGCGTAGCAAAACCCTGATGCCTGGCGCGGTGGCGGCCGCGCTGAGTGATGGCATCGGCATGGTCAGCACGCTGGCGCTGAAAGACACCGCAGACCGCACGGCTTACGCCGTTTTTGAGCCCGGTGCGATGGCCGATTTGCCCGGTTTCGGCATGGCCAACAGCCTCATGCTTTTGCCCGACCCGGGGAGCTTTCAGCGGCTGCCTTGGGCGCCGCAAACGGCTCGGATGCAAGCGCAGGCCTACTTTGCCAGCGGTGCGCCGGTGGCCTTGGACTCACAGCATGTTTTGCAGGCCGCCCTGCTGCGTTTGGCCGCTGCGGGCTATGGCCTGAAGTGCGGGCTCGAAGTCGAGTTCCACATCTTCAAAATCGACAACGCCCACATGGATCTGGCCAGCGCGGCATGGCCCGCCGAGCCGCCACGCTTGAGTCTCGTCCACCCGGGCCACCGCCTGCTCAGCGAAGACTGGGCCGACATGGCGCACGAGCCGCTGGCCATCGTGCAGCACACAGCAGAGGGGCTGGGCTTGCCCTTGACCTCGCTGGAAATTGAGTTCGGCCCCAGCCAGTTTGAAGCCGTGTTCAGTGCCACCGACGCGTTCACCGCAGCCGACCACATGCTGCGCTTTCGCAATGGTGTGCGCCAGGCGCTTCGCCGTGCGGGTTACCTCGCCACCTTCATGTGCAAGCCACCGTTCGACAACATGGTGGCCAGTGGTTGGCATGTGCACCAATCCTTGGTGAGCCTGTCCAGCGGCGCCAATGTTTTTAGGCGTGACGCGGCGGCACCTGGCGCCATGCGCTCTGATATCAATCATGTCATGTCAGACGTTGGTGAACATTGGCTGGCCGGTTTGTTGGAGCACGCTGGCGCGGTTGCCGCCTTGAGCGTTCCCACGGTCAATGGCTACAGCCGTTTTCAAGGCAGCGTGATGGCGCCGCAAGTCGCCAGTTGGGGGCGCGACAACCGTGGCGCGAGCTTTCGGGTTTTGGGTGAACCGGGCGACGAAGCCACACGCATCGAAAACCGCTTGGGTGAACCCATGGCCAACCCCTACTTGTGCCTGGCCGCGCAGGTCCACGCTGGGTTGGATGGGCTCACGCGACAACTGCGAGCACCGCCGGCCAACGCTTCACCTTACGCTGACGGTGGATCGAAACTGCCTGCCAGCCTGGGCCAGGCGCTGGATGTTTTGACTGCCGATAGCGCTTTCGCACTCGGTTTGGCGCCAGAGTTCATGGCCAGCTACGCCCACATCAAACGCGGCGAACAAACACGTTACGACGCCGCGCCCGACAAACTAGAGTGGCTGCGGCGCGAGTACCTCAGTCGGTTCTGAAAAAAGCAACAATTGACATGACTCGAAACAAAAGACTATTTTGGGAACCGCTTTGAAAACACTTGAAACACTTGCCAAACTCTGCGCCGTGCTCGCGGGCGTGCTGCTCACCGTCATCACCTTGATGACCTGTGTGAGCCTTTTCGGTCGCAACACCACGGGCTGGACCATCGTGGGCGATTTCGAGCTCTCCGGCGCTGCCGCTGGTGCCGCCATCGCGCTGTTTTTACCCTGGTGCCAAGTGCGTCGCGGCAACATCATTGTTGACTTCTTCACCGCCAAGGCAAGCGACCAGACCAACGATCGACTTGACCGGTTCGGTGCCTTGCTGTACGCCTTGGCGCTGGGCCTGATGGCATGGCGCAGCGTCATCGGTGGCTTGAACGCGTGGGCCTCCAAGTCGGGCACCATGATGATTGGCTTCCCCGAGTGGATCATTTACTGCGGCATGGTGCCGCCGCTTTTTTTGTGCGCGGCCATCGGCTTGGCGCAGGCCTTTGGTGGCCCGGCCCACAGCACCGCTGAGGAGCAAACAGCATGAGTGGGGTGCTCTCACCCATTGGCCTGACGATTGCCATCTTCGCCATCATGTTGGTGCTGATGGCGCTGCGCACACCCATCTCCATTGCCATGTTTGCTGCGGGCGCCGTGGGCTATGTGGCGCAGGCGGGTTGGCTGCCTTTTGCCAACTTTCTCAACACCCAAGCCTTTGCGCGTTTTGCCAGTTACGACCTCAGTGTGATCCCGCTCTTCATCTTGATGGGCAACTTCGCCACGCAGGGCGGCATTTCACGCGCGCTTTTTGAATTTGCGGCGGCTGTGATGGGGCGCTTTAAAGGCGGTTTGGCCATGGCGGCTGTGCTGGCCAGTGCGGCTTTTGGCGCGATCTGCGGCTCGTCGGTGGCCACGGCGGCGACCATCACATCGGTGGCATTGCCCGAGATGCGCCGCCACGGTTATTCGGGCCGTTTGGCCACGGGCACATTGGCTGCGGGTGGCACCTTGGGCATCCTCATACCGCCTTCGGTGCCGCTGGTGATCTACGCCATCTTGGCCGAGCAAAACATCGCCAAACTGTTTGCGGCGGCCATGGTGCCGGGCATCATCGCCATGCTGGGTTACATGGTGGCCATCGCCATCTATGTGCGTGTGGTGCCCGGCCAAGCGCCAGAGCACAACGACGATGCGCCCAAGTTAACGTTTC
>JAYVRO010000049.1:0-8431 GCA_043776165.1 Rubrivivax sp.
CTTCACGCCATAAGCACGCTGCACCTCGTCTGCCGTCCATTGCAAATAGGTGTTGGTGCGCTCGCTGCCCGCCCAGGCATTGAAGTAGACCGTTTGGCCTTGCGCGGTTTTGAGCAAACGCGCCCAGGCATCGTTTTGCCCCCGGGAGGCCACGGGCAGTGCAGCGCCCGAAAGAAGCAGTTGTCGGCGAGTCAGCATTTGTGTGGTTGGTGCGGTTGAATCAGGTCGCTTTGTGCGTTGACGTGAATGGTGACGATAGTCCAGGCATCAGCCTCTGGTGGCCACGGCCATCAACCAACCCAACTGCAAGGCGGCGACGAGCCAGGCTTCAAAGTCGAACAACTCGCCCGCTTCTTTCAAGGCCTGCTCAAGTGAAACGTTGTTGAGCAAAGCCGCCACGAAGGTGGCTTGCCCTGGCGTCAGCGTTTGCACGCGCGGCACCAAACCAGCGCGCCAGACAAATGCCGACTCCTGCGCACCCGAGGCAAAAGCGGCCCGCACGGGCGCAAAACGATCGTCCGTGTGATCGTCCGTGTGATCGTCGGTCTGCTCGTCAGTGCCCGAGTCCACGCCCTGATGGGCTTGCCAAATCGTGACGATGGGGTGGGCTGACCTACACAAGCTGGCGCCGGGCGTCAGGTGAATGGTCAACTTGGCAGGATCTTCTTCTGCCAGCAGTTGCAGGCCCGTGACAGGTACTGCATCCGCCGCGCTCTGCACCTGGTGCATGGCCCATTCCAGCCGCGCCACGTCGGCCAAGTAGGGCTCATCGGCCAAGGATTCAGCGGCTTCAATGAAGGCTGGCAGTTCGGCGCCCCACAACGCCATGTCGCCGCGCACGGGGGCGTGCAAACGCCACAGCGTTCGCGCGAGACCAGCAAACGACTCGCCTCCCACCAGTTGCGCCAACACGGGGTAGGCGGCCAACAGCGCGCGCTCCGCAAGGGCTCCGGCGTTGGCCTGGTAGGCCTGCAGGCCGCGCTCCGTGCGTGCGGGTGCGCCGCGTAGCCAGCCTTGCACCACGGCGGTGGGCGCATCACGCCACAAGGCACGCAGCAGCACTTGCTGGCGCAGCGCTTCGCGTTGATGGGCGGGATCGGTCACGCCTTGGGCGCCTGCGCCCGCACCCGCACCTGCGCCTGCGCCTGCGCCCGCACCTGCACGGTCTGCCCCGGCATGTTTTGCGTCAACATGGCTTGCGTCAACACGGCCTCGGCCTTGGCCGCTTCGTCAAGCAAGACCTCCAGCGCGGGCACATCGGTGTCCCACTCCACCAGCGTGGGGCGCTTGCCAAGAACCTGCATGGCGTGGCGATAAACCTGCCAGACGGGCGCGTGCACGCGGCTGCCGTGGTCATCAATCACCACGCTCCCGGTGTCGTTGTAGCCCGCCAAGTGCACTTCACCGACGGCGGCAGGGTGGATGCGGTCGACCCAGGTGCAGGCTGCTTGTGCGGCTTGTGCTTCGTTCAGGCCCTCGTTCAAAGCGTTCACCACCAGGTTGTTCACATCCAGCAGCAAACCACAGCCCGTGCACTGTGCCAAGGCATTGAAAAACTCGGGCTCAGCCAAGTTGTCATCAGCCCAGTGCACATAGGCCGACAAGTTTTCGACCAAGATCGAACGTTGTAGTTTGTCTTGCACTTGCGCCACGTTGCTGGCCATGATGGCCAGGGCAGCATCAGTAAAAGCGATGGGCAGCAAGTCGTTGGCGTGCACGGGCGCTGCACCGGCGCGGCGCGGCGCGCGCGCAAATGAGGCGTGGTCGCTCACACGCACTGGCTCCATGCGCCGCACCAGTTGCGCGAGCTGGTTCAGGTGCACCAGGTCGAGCCCAGTAGCTGAGCCCAACGACAGGCCCACACCGTGCAGGCTCACGTCCCAGCGTTCACGCATGTCCGTCAACACTTGCAGCGCGGCGCCGCCCTGGCCAAAGAAGTTCTCGGAGTGAACCTCGACAAAAGCCAGCGCAGGCGTCTCGGCACCACGGCTAGCCAGGAGCTCGGCGTAATGCGGCTGGCGCAGACCAATGCCGGTGTGCATGTGTGCGCGCCCGGCTGAGACTAACTTTCGACCTGAGTGAATGCTTTATTTCTTGGCCTTCATCTTGGCCTCGTCGGCGCTCATGCCCTTCATGCCCTTGCAGGTGCCAGCGGCCACGTACTTCCACTCCTCCGCGCTGGCGTCCACCTTGGACTGGCCTGCGCAAGAGTGTGTACCTGACAAATTGGCACAGTCGTTTTGGCCCGCTTTGGCGACGCCATAACACTTCTCCTTGCCTTTGCCGTCGGCCATGGCCTGGGCAGACACCTGGGACACGAGGCCCATGGATAAAACCGATGCGAGTGCTGAAGAGATGATGAGACGCTGGTTCATGGATCGGACTCCTGGGTTGAAAGATGGGAGCGACTCGCCCCCGGGGCCGCCGCTCCAACAAAGGTCGGCGGCGTCAAGTATTCCTTACACGCGCCAGGGCGTGGCAGCCAGGATTGTGGGCGGCTCAAATTCAGCCCCTGGAGTTTCGCCGCCCGCGCTACTGAATCGCTGACCGAGAATCGCGCGCTCCTTCAAAACCCAGCCAGCCCTCGACGCGCATGCCCGACAGACTCATCACCCGTCATTTTTTTCGTCTACAGCGCCGCCGCAAAGTCACGCTGACGGTTGAACAACTGCTGATGGCAGTGAGTGTGTTCTGGGTGCTGGTGTGCAACCGTTCCTTCTTCGGTTCAGCGCTGGCCGACAGGGATTGGAACACCACTGCCGACTGGTTTTTTGCGGCCGCGTTGCTCGTCGCGTTGTTCGCGCTTCACAGCCTTGTGCTTGCGCCATTTGTCAATCGCTGGACGGCCAAACCGGTGCTGGCCGTGCTCATCTTGGCCACGGCTTTTGCCGACTATTTCATGCAGCACTATGGCGTCTACCTCGATCCGTCGATGCTGCGCAACACCTTGCTGACCGACGCTCATGAGGCCCGCGAACTCTTCAATTGGGCCATGCTGCCTGATCTGGCCCTCACCGCCGGGCCGCCGCTGGTCTTGCTGTGGGCCACGCAGATCAAACACCGGGCCTTGCCCGCTGCCATCGTCCTGCGGCTGCTTTTCATGGGCTTGATGGCGACGCTGCTCGTGGGCGCGATCTACAGCGTGTTCGGCCCGTTGGCGTCGATGATGCGCAACCACAAAGAGATGCGCTACCTGATCACGCCGGCCAACTACCTCTGGTCGATGGGCAGCGTGCTTGCCAGTGAGACACGTGCTACAGCGCAGTCGCGCAAAGCCATCGGCGAAGACGCCAAAGCGGGCCCGAGTTGGATTGGCCTCAACAAACCACGTGTGTTGGTTGTGGTGGTCGGTGAAACCGCCCGCGCCGCCAATTGGGGGTTGAACGGGGGGCTGAACGCGGCGGCCAACGGCACGGCGCGCAACACCACTCCGCAGCTCGCGACCATCGCCGCAAAGGCGCCTGCGACCGCCCCACTGGTCAACTTCAGTGACGTGACCAGTTGCGGCACCAACACCGAAGTGTCCTTGCCCTGCATGTTCGCCCCCGTGGGTCGGCGCAGTTATGACGATGCACGCATTCGCGGCAGTGAATCCTTGCTTCATGTGCTGGCGCGTGCCGGCGTGGGTGTGCGCTGGCTTGACAACCAGTCGGGCTGCAAGGGCGTGTGTGATGGGTTGCCGACGAGCGCCGTGAGCGACACCCCACCGCCCGGCTTGCCTGCGGGCTTGTGCGTTGATGGCCGTTGTCTTGATGAAGCCCTGCTGCACGGTTTGCCCGAGTTCTTGCGTCAAGCAACAGGCACACAGGTGCTGGTGCTGCACATGCTGGGCAACCACGGGCCTTCGTACTTTCGTCGCTATCCTGAAACGTTAGCAAAGTTCAAACCGCAGTGCGTCAACGACGACTTACGCAGGTGCAGCGTTGAAGAAATTCGCAACGCCTATGACAACGCCCTGCTCTACACCGACCACGTGCTGGCCCGTCTGCACACCCTGCTGAACGCCAACCAGGCTCGCGTGGACAGCGCTTTTATCTACGTGTCAGACCACGGCGAGTCGCTCGGCGAAAACAACCTGTTCCTGCACGGCCTGCCCTACGCCATTGCGCCCGATGTGCAGAAGAAGGTGCCCATGGTGATGTGGTTGTCGCCCGGGTTTGTAGCCGGCAGCGCACTGGATATGCAGTGCTTGAAGCGGCGTGCCAATGCACCGGTCACACACGACCACTTGTTCCACAGCGTGCTGGGCTTGCTCGATGTGCGCAGTGCCGTCTACGAGCCGCTGTGGGACCTGAGCCAGCCTTGTCGCGCCAGCGGGCCTGGACGTTAGGAGCCTGTCGGACTTGGCGTGCCTGGGCTGCTGGCGTAACCACCGCCGCCAGGGGTTTCGATGACAAAGACATCGCCAGTCGCCATCTCGACCGAGCCAATGTGCGACAGCAGCAAACTTTCGCCGCTTGTACGTTCTACGCGGTTCACACCCAACTGGCCGGCGCCGCCGCCGGCCATGCCAAAGGCCCCGTGAACACGGCCGTTGGACAAGATCGACGCCGTCATGGCTTCAAGAAAGCGCACACGGCGCACGCCGCCGTCACCCCCGCGCCAGCGCCCAACGCCGCCTGAACCAGCGCGAATGGCATAGCTTTCCAGCAGCACAGGGAAACGAAATTCCAGCACCTCGGGGTCGGTCAGGCGCGAGTTGGTCATGTGCGTTTGCACCAGACTCGTGCCGTCAAAACCCGGCCCCGCGCCGGAGCCACCCGAGATGGTTTCGTAGTACTGATGCTGGGCATTGCCGAAGGTGAAATTGTTCATCGTGCACTGGCTGGCCGCCATCAACCCCAGCGCGCCGTAGAGCGCGTTGGTCACACACATCGACGTCTCCACGTTGCCCGCCACCACGGCTGCGGGCGAGCGCGGGTTGAGCATGCAGCCCTCAGGCACCACCACGTGCAAGGGCTTCATGCAGCCTGCGTTGAGCGGGATGTCGTCGTCCACCAGGGTGCGAAAAACATAGAGCACGGCCGCCATCGTCACGGCCTTGGGGGCGTTGAAATTGTTGGGCAACTGCGCGCTGGTGCCCGTGAAGTCGATGCTGGCTTCACGCAGTGCAGCGTTGACTTTCACGGCCACTTTGATGACGGCGCCGTTGTCCAAAGGCAACTCAAAGTGGCCATCTTTCAATGCCGTGATGACACGGCGCACCGACTCTTCGGCGTTGTCTTGCACATGGTGCATGTAGGCCGCCACGGTGTCGCGCCCAAACTGTTTGACCATCGCTTCCAGCTCTTCGACGCCCTTTTGGTTGGCAGCAATTTGCGCGCGCAAATCGGCAATGGTTTGTTGTGGATTGCGCGCCGGGTAGGGGCCACTTTGCAGCTTGGCTTGAAGCTCGGCCTCACGCATGTGGCCATCACGCACGAGCAAGAAGTTGTCAAAGAGCACACCCTCTTCGTCGATGGTTTTTGAAAACGGTGGCATCGAGCCTGGCGTGATGCCGCCGATGTCAGCGTGGTGGCCACGACTGGCGACATAAAAGCTGGGCCGGAATAGTTGGGGGTTAGCGGCGATTTCACCCCCATCCCGTCCTTCGCCCTGGGAGGGGGAAGGGGCCAAGTAGACCGGCGTGACCACGGTCACGTCGGGCAAATGTGTGCCCCCGTGATAGGGATCGTTGAGCACGTACACATCCCCGCGCAGCATCTGAGGGTTGCGCGCGATCACCGTCTTGATCGACTCGCTCATCGAGCCCAAATGCACCGGCATGTGCGGCGCGTTGGCAATGAGCTGGCCTTGTTCGTCAAACAAGGCGCAAGAGAAATCCAGCCGCTCTTTGATGTTCACCGAATAGGCGGTGTTTTGCAGCCGCAAGCCCATTTGCTCGGCGATGTTCATGAAGAGGTTGTTGAAGACTTCGAGCATCACCGGGTCGGCCTGCGTGCCGATGGCGTGGCGTGTGCTGCGCGCCTGCACGCGTTGCAGTTCGACATGACCGGCCCCATGCAACGTGGCGGCCCAGCCCGCTTCCACCACCGTCGTGGCGTTTTTCTCGGCGATGACGGCCGGGCCATTGATGTGCGCGCCCGCAGCTAACGACTCACGTCGGTAGAGTCCCGCCGCACGCCAGCCCGCGGGTGCGTCGTCGGCGTCACAGTGCATGAACACGTTCTCGATGGGCGCGGGCGTGTGTTGTGCCGGCTCTTCGCCAGTGGCGACCACATCAAAGCGTTCACCCGCACCCACGGCCTCAACCGACACGGCTTCAATCACCAAAGCGCGCGCAGCCATCAAGAAGGCAAAACGTTGCTGATAGGCGGCTTCAAAGCTCACTTGTAGCTGCGCCAGATCGGCCAGCGGCAACACCAGCGCGGTGTCCGTGCCTTGGTAGCGCACATGCACTTGCGGACGCAGCACGATGCTGCTTTGCGCCACACCTTGCGCCGCCACTTCGCTGCGGGCAGCGTCGCCCAACGCGGCCAACCGCTCGCGCGCAGCCGCCAATCCGGCCTCATCCAAAGCCAGTTCGATGGACGCTTCGCGCATGGCAATTTGATCGGCCAGACCCATGCCGTAAGCCGACAACACACCCGCCAAGGGGTGCACAAACACACGCGTCATGCCCAGTGCGTCGGCCACCAAACAAGCGTGTTGGCCACCCGCGCCGCCGAAGCATTGCAGCGTGTACTGGGTGACGTCATAACCGCGCGCCACCGAGATGCGCTTGATGGCGTTGGCCATGTTCTGCACGGCAATCTGCACAAAACCAGCAGCCAAGGTTTCAGGTGAAGTAGCTCTGCCGGTGGCTTGTTGCACCTGTGCCGCCAGTGCCTTGAACTTCTCCACCACCACGCCACGGTCGAGCGCTTCGTTGCCCATCGGGCCAAACACTTTGGGAAAGTGCTGCGGCACGATCTTTCCCAGCATCACGTTGGCGTCGGTCGTGGCCAGCGGCCCACCACGCCGGTAACTCGCCGGTCCTGGGTTGGCGCCCGCACTCTCAGGCCCTACACGCAGCCGCGCGCCATCAAACTGCAAGAGCGAACCACCGCCGGCCGCCACGGTGTGGATGCTCATCATGGGCGCGCGCATGCGCACACCGGCCACTTGGGTTTCAAACGCCCGCTCGAACTCACCAGCAAAGTGGCTCACATCGGTGCTGGTACCGCCCATGTCAAAGCCGATCACCTTGTGATGGCCGGCTGCCACTGCGGTGCGCACCATGCCCACGATGCCCCCTGCCGGGCCCGACAAGATGGCGTCTTTGCCTTGAAAACGCTGCGCCTCAGTCAAGCCGCCCGAGCTTTGCATGAAAAAGAGGCGCACGCCGGGCATTTGCTGGGCCACCTGGTCCACGTAGCGGCGCAAGATGGGGCTCAGGTAAGCGTCCACCACGGTGGTGTCACCTCGCGACACCAGCTTCATCAGCGGGCTCACTTCATGCGAGGCGCTGACCTGCGTGAAACCCACTTCGCGCGCGAGTCGCGCAGCGGCCTGCTCATGCGCCGTGAAGCGCCAACCGTGCATGAAAACGATGGCGCAGGCGCGGATGCCAGCATCGAACGCGACTTGCATGTCAGCACGCAGTGCTGCCTCATCCAGTGGCGTTAACACATCACCTTGGGCGGTGACACGCTCCTGCGCTTGCACCACTTGTTCGTAGAGCATCTCCGGCAGCACGATGTGACGCTCAAAGAGGCGTGGACGCGCTTGGTAGGCGATGCGCAGTGCGTCGCGAAAACCCTGCGTGGTGACGAACACGGTGCGGTCGCCCTTGCGCTCCAAGAGCGCGTTGGTGGCCACCGTCGTGCCCATCTTCACGCAGTCCACCACGTTGGCAGTGATCGGCTCATCGGCCAGCAGGCCGAGCAAGCGGCGCATGCCTTCCACGGCAGCGTCGGTGTACTGCTCAGGGTTGTCGGACAACAACTTGAGCGTGCGCAACTCGCCGCCGGGCGCGCGCCCCACCACGTCGGTGAAGGTGCCGCCACGGTCGATCCAGAACTGCCAGCGTGGGTGTGTGTTCATGTGTTTTTCTTGCTGTGTTGAAGCGCCTGCCAGCGCGAGTGAACGAGGCTCATCAGGTGATGCACTGGCACCCCCGTGACGCGCTGCACGGCTGCTGCGTAAGGTGGCAGGTTAGTGCATTCCAACACGATGTGCTGGATGTTCGGGTGCCGCGCCATGAGTTGCTGAGCAGCAGCCACAGTGTCTTCTTCGGCTTGTGTCGTATCCAGCGTCAACAAGTCGTCCAGCAAGACCCGCTGCAAGTGGCAACCCGGGGCCAAACCTTGCACAGGCGTATTGGCAGCAGCGATTGCGCCCAGACCTGCAGCCTGCAAGTGCCGAGGCGTGAGCGACGCGGCGTCTACCGTCAACACCCCAGGCGCGGACAGCTCGGGAACGAGCAGCAGGCCAGACGTCCACACCGGCA
>JAYVRO010000050.1:0-8431 GCA_043776165.1 Rubrivivax sp.
GTGAGGTGCGGTGTGGGCGGGTCACACCGCCAAGACGCCAGCCGAGCCAAGCCATCGGCAGCGCGCTCAATCGCCACGCGCCCGCGCTGCTCGGTTTGCCGCAAGTGGCGCACCAAGAGCAGGGCGCCGGCCTTGGGAAACCGCCCGGCGCTGCCTTGCAGATAGTCGGCATGGCGCAGCAGCAAGGTGGTGCAGGTGTTCTCAAACCGCGCGCCTTCGTCACCCACCACCAGACCGGTGTCGAAGAAGTAGACCTTGGGCTCTTTGAGCAAGGCGCGCGCTGGGCGACCAACTTTGTTGGTGGATGACCGATGGGTCTGCTGCGACGTCCCAGTTCAGCACCTGTGCGCTTTCGGCTTGCTGGGCCAAGGCAAGGGCCAGGGTGGATTTGCCCACCTGTCGGGGGCCCGACAAGAAGACCGTCTTGCGTGCCAAGTCGGCACGCAACAAGGGTGCGAGGCTGCGTTGCATGGTGGCCGTTTTCCAGGTGCCTGGAAAATGGTCAAGACGTTGACCAATGTGGTGGAAAAAAGTCATAGATCCACGATGCCGAAACGGCCTGCGGTGGTGCACGCGCGTCAGCGCAGCCAGCTCCGCAAGCGCTGAACCCAGCGTTGCCAGTCAGTGGGCAAAATCGCCTGCGTTTGGCGCTTGGGCTCGATGACCACATGTTGCGCAGGTGTTGCCCGAGGCGAGGGCGACGTACTGCGATCTTGTCGCGTCACAAACACATCAAAGCGTTGTTCGCCGGCGTGCTGGCCCTGCAGGCCAATGCTCAAGTGAAGTGCGTTGCCTGGCGCGCCGAGTGTGCCGAGGGCAAAGCGCCCCATCACCACCAGTTGCGCTGCGGGTGCAGCGGGCGTTTCGTCGGGCGGTGAGAGTTGCAGCATCAGACCTTGCAAGGGCAGGGCGCCATGCTTGCCCAGCACTTGCACTTGCGCACGCAGTTGTTGTTCGATGTTGGCGGCGTGGCGTTGCAGTTCGACATGAGACAGGAGACCATCACCATCGTCGTCCACGTCATGAAAGGCAGATACGGGGATGGACAGCACCAAGTACGCGCCCGTGGTGCCGCCGTCCGCTGCCACGATGTTCAGCGTACCGCGCTGCGCAGGCATGAGGTGGGCTTGTGCATCGCTAGGCGCCAAAACCGTGGCAACCGCAGTGGCAACAACAGCCGCAACAAAGCGCGCCGTGCCAACGGCCAAACCAGGGGCCTTCATCGCGCTGGTGTACCTTTCACACACCGCTGTAAGTACGGATAAGTGTCGGTCGCAAAGTAGTGATACGTGCCCGCTGGAAACTCCGGCGTCACCCCCGTGCGGCCATTGCATTCGTCCAGGTCGCCCAGGCCGGCCACGTATTCGTAGTCCTGCACAAAGGTGCCCATGGCGTACAGCGTGGTGGCGGGGCGGTTGGCACTGGGTGTCGCCTTGAACCGGTAGCTGGCCTTCATCACTTTGACGGCCGAGCTGGCGTCGCTGGCACTGCTGTAGCCCCAGCGGGCGTAGATAGGGAAGCCGTCGGCGGCCCAGCCGATAAGCGTCATGGCAGTGCCTTTGCCCAGGCGCGTGATAAAGCCTTCTGGCATGCCGTGATAGTGATAAACGCCGCCTGGCTGCACATGCGCGTTGTTGGCGTCCACACCAAAGTTGAATGACGACTGCCCCAGCGCCTCGATGTTCCAGCCGCCAACGTTGCCCAAGAGTGAGCAGCTGGCGCCACTGTCGTTGCAAGAACCGCCCGTGCCCGCATCAATCTTCACGCCATTGAGCACAGTGCCCGTGTTGCCTGTGGGGCCGCCAATGGTGGTGATGCCGCCCGTCAACGCGGGCGCCAGGGTGTAGCTGGCGCTCACGGCTTGAGCGCTCATGGCGTTGGGGTTGTTGGCGTTGGGGAAAGCGCCTGTGGCGTGGTCAGGCAGACCGTTGGCCGACACAACACGCGCGGTGCTGGTGCAACTCCAGTTGGCGGTGCTCAGGGCGTTGACGGCGGGTGTGGTGTTGAGCGCGCTGTAGCTGTAATTGCACAGCACGCCTGCCGTGCCTGTGTTGGTGGCGGGGGTGGTTGTCGGTGTCGTTGTGG
The DNA here is from genome assembly GCA_043776165.1 of Rubrivivax sp. Classification (GTDB taxonomy): domain Bacteria; phylum Pseudomonadota; class Gammaproteobacteria; order Burkholderiales; family Burkholderiaceae_C; genus Rubrivivax. Next base: position 2,086 of record JAYVRO010000050.1, read on the forward strand.
TCGTGGTTGTCGTTGTGGTGCTGGTGGTGCTGTCACCGCCGCCGCAGGCCACGATGGCGGCCAAGACGGCGGCCACCAGAACCAGGGTCGTTGCAACTTTGACATGAGCAGATCGCATCACTTGTTCCTTGGCGTGTGGGGTCGTCAAATGGACATCAAGAACGCCAGCAACTGCTGCTGCTCGGCGGGTTTCATGGCCTCAAAACGCTGGCGCGAACGTGCCGCCTCGCCGTCGTGCTTCCCGATGGCCTGCGTCACTGTACTGGCGCGACCATCGTGCAAAAACTTCGGCCGCGCGCGCAGGCCCCACAGCGGTGCGGTGCGCATTTCACGCGCCTTGGCGCCGGCCTGTTCGATGCCGTCGCCCAAACGGCCCATGTCGTGCAAAAGTAAGTCGGAATACAGGGTGACTGTTTGATGTGAAAGGGCCGGTGTTTTGCTCCCCCCCGTGAACATCACGGGCACGTGGCAGGCCGTGCAATTGGCCTGCGCAAAGAGGCGCTCGCCGGCCAGTGTGGCGGCTGTGGCGCGCAGGCGAGGTGGTGGCGCAAGCAGCCGCATGAAATCGGCAGCATGGTCAATGTCGCTCTTGCCGGTGCGCGGGTCGACGCTGTCTTCCACGTCAGGCACCTTGTCGTATAGCGCGAGCAAATCAGTGCGGCCATTGGGCGCGTTTTCGGTGGGGAACAAGCGGCTCGTCACGCCCATCTCGTTCAAGTAGGCGTCACCCGCAAAGGCCAAGAGCGTGGCTTGCTGCGCCTTCCAGCCAAAGCGGCCCACGCGCTGCTTTTTGCTGACGACATCGAGCACGCGTGAGACGCGGCCCTGCACACCGTCTGGCTGGCGCCGAGTAGCGCCCAGCTCAATGTCGGCATCGGGGATGGCTTCAATCAGACCAGCACCAAAGAGCGGTGTGCTCAAACGCAGGGCAATCACATTGGCTTCACGCGGGATGTGCTCTTGTACCGCAGGGTCGATGGCCTTGGCCTGCAAGAGCGAGCCGCCCAGGTGGTCCAAGGCACTGAACACGCCGTTCACGCTGCGGCCAAAACGCGTCACGGTGCGCTCGCTGCTGCCACCGATGGCGCCTGCGCTGTGGCATGCCGCGCAACTGCTGTCGTTGAAGATGGGCCCGAGGCCGCCCTCGGGCGTCTCGATGGCCTGGAACTCTTCCCGCCCTTCGTTGAAGTCCGCCAGGTCCGATGCCATGAGGCCGGCCAGTGGCGCGCCAAAACCGGGCATCGGCGCAGATGCCTGTGCTGGCCTGGGGGGCGCCAGCTTGTGGCGTTTGGCCCAAGGCGCGCCGCCCCCCCCCATTTGCGCGGCCACCCCTGTGGCCAGAACGGCAATGGCCAATGAGGTGAGCAAGACCATGGTGGAGCGTTTGGGCAGCATGGCAAGTCCCGTTGATTTGGAAGAAGTGGCCGCCAGTCTGTGCTGCGAATGTGGAGCCAATTTGCAGGCCTCTCCACACTTTGCCCACAATGCCCGGGCTTACTCCTTGTTGCATGCGCATCCGACTGATTCACACCCTTGCGCTGTGGTTTTTGACCGCAGTGGGCGCGAGCGTGTTGGCCATGGGGGTGTGGGTGTCGTGGCACCTGGGCCAAGGTTTCACTGCCTACTTGATGGCGCGTGACGTGACCCGGTTGGAGATGCTTGCCGACGTGGTGGCCGACAACCTGCGCCAAGCCGGGGGTGTGGGCGCGCTGCACGACGGGCGGCTGCATCTGCAAGACATGCTGCGCGACATGGCGCGACGCGAAGGCGTACCGCCTGAGCCGCGACCAGGGCCGCGTAGGGAGGATCGCCCCGGCCCCGGCCGAGGCCCGGGTCCAAGCCCAGGCCCAGGCCCCATCGACGGCCTACGCCAGCGCGTGGCGTTGTTCGAGCCCGATGGCCGCCCGCTGCAAGGCCGCCCTTTGCCGCCGGGTAACCAGCCCTTGCTTGAACGCCCCGTGCTGTTGGACGGTCGCGTTGTGGCCCTGTTGCGGATGCGCCCCGTGGACCGTTTGCCGGGCGCAGAGGAGCTGAATTTTTTGCATTCGCAGCGCCAAGGCATCACCGGCGTGGCGGTGGTGTTGGTCGCGTCTGCGCTGCTGCTGGCCTGGTGGTTGGCGCGGCGTTGGGCCAAACCGTTGCGCGATGTGCAAGACGCCACTGCGCGCATCGCAAGTGGTGAACTTGGCGTGCGCGTGCCCAGCACTCGCAGCGACGAAATTGGTGACGTGGCGCGCAACGTCAACCTCATGGCCGAGAGCTTGCAGCGCATGGAAAGTGCGCGCCGCCGCTGGATCGCTGACATGTCGCATGAGCTGCGCACACCCCTGGCCGGTTTGCGCGGCGAAGTGGAAGCGCTGGTGGACGGTGTGCGCCCCTTCACGCACCAAGCGGTGCTCTCATTGCGCGACGACGTGCTGCGCCTGGGCCAACTTGTGGACGACCTGCACTTGTTGGCCATGCACGACCTGCACAGCCTGCCTTGTCGCTTTGCCGATGCCGATGCGGTGCAAATCGTGCAAGACACCTTGCGGCGTTTTGCCGTGCGTGCGCAAGCTGCACGTTTGACATTAGTTTGGGCAACCCCACCGCCCGACGCACTCAGCGTTGTCTGGGACCCTGCCCGTATAGAACAGTTGCTCGCCAACTTGTTGGAAAACAGCCTGCGTTACACCGACGCACCAGGCCGCGTGAGCGTGGCTCTGCACACGGTGGGCGACACGGTGCAGATCAGCATTGACGACAGCGCGCCCGGCGCTGGCACTGCAGACATCACGCGCCTCTTCGAACCGCTCTTTCGCGCCGACGCCGCGCGCAGCCGCCACACCGGTGGCAGCGGCCTGGGCTTGGCCATCTGCCAGGCCATCTGCCAAGCGCACGGGGGTCACATCAGCGTCAAGCCTTCAACGCTGGGGGGTTTGCAGATGTTGGTGAGCCTGCCCGTTGATGCGCAATCGCTGACCATCGACCACGCGCGTTCAACCCCCGTATCCACCCCAGCATGGGGCGCCTAGATGAGCCCATCAAACCTTCCCTCGGTGACCGTTTTGGTCGTCGAAGACGACGAAAAAATTGCCCGCGTGTTGATCGACTACTTGCGCGCCGAAGGTTTTGTCGCCAGCCATCAAACCAACGGCGTAGAGGCTGTGAAAAGTGTGCGCGACACCCATCCCGCGGCCGTGCTGTTGGACCTCAACCTGCCTGGTCTGGACGGTGTGGAGGTCTGCCGCCAGGTGCGCCAATTCAGCAGCGTGCCCATCATCATGCTCACCGCGCGCGTGGACGAAGTCGATCGATTGGTGGGCCTGGAAACGGGTGCCGACGACTACGTGTGCAAGCCCTTCAGCCCGCGTGAAGTGATGGCCCGCGTGAAGGCTCAAGTGCGCCGCGCGCAAGGCCGCTTGACGCCACAACAATCGCCTTGGTTGGTGGACGACGCACAGCTGCGCATTGCCTGGCGCGGGCAATGGCTGAGCCTCACGCCACTGGAATTTCGCATGTTGCGCTTGCTGCTGAACCAACCCGGGCGCGTGTTTTCACGAGCGCAATTGCTCGACAGCGTGCACGCTGATCTGCGCGACGTGAGCGACCGCGCGATCGACAGTCATGTCAAAAATCTGCGCAAGAAAATTCAGGCTGTAGAGGCAAACGCTGAAGGCATCAGCTCGGTCTACGGCGTGGGCTATCGGGTCGACGTACCGAGTTGATCGACCCACGTGAAAGGTGCCGTTCATGCGCCCGCCCACACCCAACGCCTCGGGGCCAACAGAGCTGAGCTGCAAATTCACCTCGCCACCGCCGCCAGCCGAATCTCCACACTCATCTCCAGCCCCTCAGGCCCGTCCACATACCGCCCCACCAGCGGCGCCCGCACGCCAAACACGGCGTCGGTATCCAGATAGGCGTCGCTCTCGTCAAACATCTCGGTGACCAGCGTTCGGTAGCCCGGTGCGCTCACGATCAAATGAAAGTGCGCCGGCCGCCAGCCATCCAGCCCTGCAGGTTGCACCAGGCTCTTCCACACCGGGCCGTCCAGCGGAATTTGGTAGGGCACCACACGCAGCGTGTGGATCACAAAACGGCCTTCGGCATCCATGCGCAATTGGGCCCGCAAGTTGTCAGTCGGTTGGCTCGCGTCTTGTTGCCAATACAGGCCACTGGCGGCGTTTTGCCAAAAGTCCAGTGCCGCCTCGGGCAAGGCCTGGCCATCGGTGTTGCACACACGTCCGCGCAACACCACAGGCGTGCCCTCGTTGCTGCCCTTGAGCTTTGCGGGGTTGTCCATCCAGGGGGAGCCACTGGCATGAAAAGGCCCCAAGCAACTGCCCGGCGTGGCATTGGCGGGCGCGTCGGTCAAGGCCAGCATGTCGACCAAACTCGACAAGCCGCTCACGTCAGACATTAAAGAAAACTCGCTGCGGCCGTCGTTGGAGATGTCGCCCATGCGGTGCAGAAAATCGAGCCCAGCGCGCCACTCGGCGTGGGTCAACTTCACGGCTTTGGCGTAAGCGTGCATGTGCTGCACGAGTTGCTGCACCAATTCGCGCTGGCGTGCGCCCTGCAATCCAGCAAAACTGGCGGCAGCGGTTTCCGTGATGTTGTGGAGAGTCAGGTTGCGCATGTTTCGAGCAAATCATTTGAATGGTTAGAAAAAAAGGTCATCAGAGCCAAATCAATCCACCTTGACGCCGATCTCCTTCACCAGTCGCCCCCACTTGGCGACTTCGCCTTCCACGTAGCGACGCAGCGTGGCGCGGTCACTCGGCTGGCCCTCCAGCGAAAGCGCTTCAAAGCGCTCTTTCACGGTCTTGTTGCCCAGCGCTTTGTTGAATTCACCGTTCAAAAAATCGAGCACCGCCACCGGCGTTTTGCCCGGCGCAAACACTGCAAACCAAGTGTTGGCCTCAAAGCCGGGGTAACCCAATTCGGCCACCGTGGGCACGTCGGGCAAAGCTGGGCTGCGCTTCAACGACATGACCGCAATGGGCCGCACTTTGCCGCTTTTGGCAAAGGGCACGGCCGGGGGCATGGATGTGCTGGCGATGGGCACCTGCCCGCTCACCACGGCGTTGGTGGCCGCAGCGGGCTGGAAGGGCACGTGTGTCACGTCGACCTTGGCCAGCGCCTTGAAAAGCCACTCGGCGCCCAGGTGCGTGGTCGTGCCGTTGCCCGACGAGGCATAAGCCAATTTGCCCGACCGCGCCAGTGCTAACAATTGAGGTAGGTTGGTTGCTTTGACGTCCGGATGCACGTACAGCAAATTGGGCGTGACGGCAGCCATGGCCACGGGTTGCAAGTCGGTGTTGGCGTCATATCCGGCATTGGCAAACAGCGATGGGTTCACGGCGTAGGCCACGCTGTGAAAGAGCAGCGTGTAACCATCGGCTGGCCCGTTTATCACCTGCTGCGTGGCGATGTTGCCGCCCGCGCCGGGTTTGTTTTCAACCACCACGGTTTGGCTCGTGGACGCTGCAATTTGTTCGGCCAACAAACGCGCCACGATGTCGGTGGAGCTGCCCGGCGCAAAGGCCACGATGAGCTTGATCGGGCGCTCGGGGAAGGCCGCTTGGGCGGGCGACCAAGCCGACCAAGACATCAGCACGACCGCGACCATGCAGGCCAGCGCTGGGGCGCCGGGGTTCTTCGTCGTTGATGTGGGCATGTGCTTCCTTGAAGTTTGGTTGTCGAGGCCAGTGCATCGCGGGCCGGTGTTGCGCAGGTCAAGCCTCAACAGGGTTGCTGCTCGCGCAACACCGCCAAAGCCGCGCGCACCACGCTGGCGGCGTCCACCTCAAAAAACTGGCGTAACTGCGCGCGGGTGTCGCTGCGGCCAAAACCGTCGGTGCCCAGGGTGACGAACCGCGCGGGAACGTACTCGGCAATCAGTTGGGGCCAGGCGCGAACGTAGTCGGTGGCGGCCACGATGGGCGCGTCACCGGCCAGCAACCTGGCGACATGACTCAGGCGCTGAGCGGCCAACGGCTCGTTGCGATCGAGGCTTTGCAGCTCTCGTGCTTCGCGCGCCAGTTCGCTGAAACTGGTGACGCTGTAGACCTCGCTGCTCACGCCGTGTTCGCTGGCCAATAGCTGCGCAGCGGCCAGCACTTCGCGCAAGATCGTGCCCGAACCGAGCAATCGAATGTGGGCTTTGGCTGTGGGTGCAGCAAAGCGCTGAAACAAGTACATGCCCTTGAGCAAATCGGCGCTGCGCTCGGCCGTTACGTCACTAACGTTTGACGTGACAACACCCGCAGCGCCCGCAACACCCGCAGTGCCTGCAAGCGAAGGCATCGCGTAGCTCTCGTTCATCAGCGTGATGTAGTGAAACTCGTCAACCTGTTGCACC
>JAYVRO010000051.1:0-2546 GCA_043776165.1 Rubrivivax sp.
CACTTTCCTGAGTACCTCACCACGCCGCAATTGCGCAAGAGCTACAACGTGGAAGTGATGCGTCAATTGTTGTACTGGGCGCTGGTGATTTCTGGTGCCGTGGCACTCCTGAACATTGTGCTGGGCCGCGCCCGTTGGTTGTCTGCGGGCACCTTCGTCTTGATCGGCCTGTCGCTCGCCCTGGGTGGCCACAAAGTGCCCGTGAATGACTTCCCGGACAACACGCCCTACATTGGCCTGGACTGGTTCGTCCTCGATTTGCTTGGCTCCACGCTCATCTTCATCTTCATCGAAAAGCTCTTCCCCCTGCGCCGCGACCAGCCGGTTTTCCGGCCCGAATGGCAAACCGACTTTCACCATTTTTTGGTCAACCACATGGTGGTCGGCTTTGTTCTTTTGGCGACCAACTTGTTGGTCCACAAACTCTTCGGTTGGGCGGCCAAAGATGGCATCCAGGCCTGGGTGCAAAACTTGCCAACCCTTGCGGCGGTTTTTCTCATCGTTCTGGTGGCCGACCTGGTGCAGTACTGGACCCACCGCGCCTATCACGAGGTGCCCACGCTGTGGCGTTTGCACGCGGTACACCACAGTGTGAAGAGCATGGACTGGATGGCCGGTTCACGCCAACACATTGTCGAATTGATCATCACGCGCACCTTGGTCTTGGCGCCGATTTATGTCCTGGGATTCTCCAAAGAAGTGATCGATATTTACATCGTCATCGTGGGTTTCCAGGCGGTCTTCAACCATGCCAATGTGAGTGTCCGCTTAGGCCCCTTGCGCTACCTCATCGTCACCCCTAACTTCCACCATTGGCACCACGCGCAAGACGACGAGGCCATCGACAAAAACTACGCCGCGCACTTTGCGTTCTTGGATCATCTGTTTGGCACCGCAGTGCAGTCTGACCGCGCATGGCCCGCGCAGTACGGCGTGGTGGGCGACTATGTACCGGGCGGTTTTTGGCGGCAGTTTTTGTTTCCGTTCACTTGGAAAGGGTGAGTTGCTTGGGCGGTCCGGGTCCATTCGCCAATGGCGTCACGTCATGAGTTAGTGCGAGCCCGAGGTGGCGGACGACGCTTGTTGTCCGCCACGTTTGAACAGCCACGGTGCTGTCTGATCGTGAGGATGGGGTGTTGTATGGAGCGAAGTAAAGGAGGAGGTGGCGGGCGCAGCGCGACGCCGGGGGACATGAGCGGAATACAACGCCCCAGCCTCACGATCTCGCGTTGAAACACTTCTTGGGCGCACCGAAATTCGACGGCACGATCAAGCCCCCAGTGAAGCGTCCACCGCCCCACGCTCATCAAACACAAAACACGCGCCATCAAAGTGCGGTGCCGTCAGCGCTGTGCCGACTTCTGCAAAGTATTTCAAGATGCCGCCATCGAGTTGATGAACGTTGGTGATGCCCAAACCCTGCATCCACAGCGCTGCTTTTTCGCAGCGGATACCGCCGGTGCAATAGCTCACCACCGTCTTGCCCGCCAATTCGGCTCGACGTGTTTGCAGGGCGGCCGGGAAGTCGCTGAATTTGCCAAGTCGCCAGTCAATGGCACCCCTGAATGCGCCGACGTCGATCTCGAAACCATTGCGTGTGTCAAGCAACACCACGGGCCGGCCTTCATCACAATGGCCACGGTCCAACCAACGTTTGAGTTGAGCTGGTGTGACGGCACTGGCGCGCTCGTCGTGTGGGCGAACGGTGGGCTGGTTCATGCGAATGATTTCGCGTTTTACCTTCACCCGAAGAAAGCGAAAAGGCATCTCGCTGGCTTGGCTCCACTTCACCTCGATGGCGGCAAATCGCGTGTCATGGCGCAGTGCTTTCAGCCAAGCATCAAGAGCAATTTGGCCGCCCGCCAAGAAGAGGTTGATCCCTTCTGCAGCCAGCAGGACCGTGCCCTTCAAAGCCGCAGCCTGGGCGCCGGCCAAGAGCTGTTCGCGCAGCGTCTGTGCATCATCAATGTCAACAAAAAGATAGGCTGCCATGACATGGCAGGGCGTCGCTTGTAGGGGCATGGCGGGCATTTTAGGGAGCCCGTCCGATAATGCTGCGCACACCTCTCGGCCCCATAGAAATCACAAGCTCATGTCCTTTGTTCACCTGCGTACTCACACCGAATTTTCTGTTGTCGACGGCACGCTGCGCATCAACGCTGCGGCCGATGCCGCGCGTGATGATGGCCAGGGCGCGATGGCCATCACCGACCTCAACAACCTTTTTGGCGCGGTGAAGTTCTACACCGCTTGTCGCGCAGCAGGGGTGAAACCAATCATCGGCGCTGACCTGCTGATGGAGCCCTGGGCTGAGAGCGGCGACAAGGCGGCCAGTCGTTTGCTCGTGTTGGTGCAAAACGACCAGGGCTACCTCAACTTGTGTGAGCTGTTGGCCCGAGGATGGACACGCAATACCCAGCGCGCGCAGGCCTGGATGAAGTGGGAATGGCTGGCCGAGTTGTCGAGCGGGCTTCTCGTCTTGTCGGGTGCCGATTTGGGCGCTCTTGGCGTCGCCTTGTTGGCCGGCGACGAGGCCAAGGCCAGGG
>JAYVRO010000052.1:0-2535 GCA_043776165.1 Rubrivivax sp.
GTACAAGTCGGCGTCGCACTCCGCCGCATTCGTCACCTTGGTGGCCTGCGCCGCGTCGCTGCTCAGCAAGCAGTAGTCGGCCGCCGCAGCAGGCCGCGCGCCGCGCACTTTTTGCGCCAGCGGGTTGGTGCTGGTGTCGGCCTTCACGGTGGTCAACCATTGGTCCATGGTGTTGAATGCGTCCAGCGCCATGGGAGCCGAAGGCGAAAAACCGCTGCGTCCAAAGCGCCACATGGCCTGGTTGCCGCTGCCGCCGCCGTCACGCACCAGACGGTCGCGGATGGAGAAGCTGCGCCACTGGTGGTGGATGCCGAACAACGCCGCGCCCTGCAAGCTGGCAGCGGGTGTGCCTGCAAAACCAGGGGGCACGTTGATGACGGAATCGTCGTACCCGCGCATGTCGATGATGGCGGCCTTGGCGAGCTCTGTGCCGCTGGCAACGATGCCCGCGCGGTAAGCAATGTCGAGTGCCTCGCGGTCAGCCACGGTGCGTGCCAGGGTGGGGTTGGAGTCACGGTCCACGCCGCCCACGCTTTCGTTCAAGGTGACGAACTCCTCACCTGTGATGGCGCCGCTTTGCAAGGCCTTCAAGCCGTACTGCACGCCCGTGTTGTCGCGGGTATCACGCCCAGCCACGCCGCCTGCGACTTTGCCCCAGATCGACTCGGCCCATGACCACGCATTGCAACGCGCGCCACCCGGGTTGCTCACCGGGTCGTAGACCTGGCTGGCAGGCAACTGGCAGTTGTTGACGGATGTGGTCGATTGCACGATCACACCGGTGTCGTTGTTGGCCGCTGGCACGCTGCGTTGGAAGTAGTTGCCTGCCTTGCCGTTGGAGCCAAAGAAGTTGTTCCAGCCGTGGCAGGCCGAGTGGTCCAGGTGGCCGTTGATGGCAGTTTTGCGCGCGTTGATCTGCGCTTGTGTGTAGCCCGCTGTTGTCATCAAAGCCAGCCACTGCGGTTTTTGATAGGCCTCCACCAGCACCACGCAGTCGGTCACTTCCATGGTCACGGTTTCTGAATCGGGGTAGGCGCAAGACACCGTCACGCCGTCCAGCAAACCGGGGTTGATCGACAAGTTCATGTGGCTGTTGATCGAACCACCCGAACAACCATTGCCGATGGTGAATTTGATCGCGCCGTAGGTGTCGCTGATGTGCTCTTTCATCATCATGACCGTCTCGGTCATCATCACGCGGTTGGAGTTGGCCGATGAGTCCGTCAGGCTGTTGGCCACCACCATGTGGCCCTTGCCCAGTGCCGCGTCATTCGTCCACGCCGTGGCCGGGCGCACTTGGCGCCGTGGCTGACCGGTGCTGGCGCCAAAGTTGTAGAGCACCTTGCGGTTCCACTGTGCTTGCGGCGCAATCGCGCTCCACGGTTTGCTCGCGTCAAACAACACGGCAATGTCGTAGATGCCACGATTGATGGCACCGCGCTCGACGCGCACGATGTAGGGTACCGTGACGCCTGCATCGGTGGTGGTGTTGGCGATGTCTGCCGGCGCTGCAGCGCCCACGGTGTACACCTTGAAGCAGGGGTTGGCAGGCGGTGTGGCCGAACTGGCCGGCGCGGTGGCCGTGTAGGCAACCGATGGGCTCGGGTCAGGCAAGCCAAAGGTGCAGCCTGCTGCCGTGCTGCGGTAATACAGCTTGAATTCGCTGGCCAGGTTGCACTTGGCGTCGAGGGCGGTCGTCGTCAATCCATTTGCATTGGTGGCGGGCAGGGCGCCTGCCGTGCCCTGTGGCACTGGCGTAGCGCACACGTAGGGCGTGGGTTGCGCACCTGAATAAACGGGACCACCACGGTCGTGGTTGGTGATGGTCAAGGTGCCCAACGCTGAACGATCAGAGCTGGCGGTGATGACGTTGTCGCCCACCTTCATGCCCGTGATCAAACCGGTGATGCGGCCATCAGCGCGTTCGGCAAAGGCGCTGCTCACGTCGCGACCGTCCACGTCGACTTTCAGGCCAGTACGCAGTGCGTCATTGGGGGGCACGAGCTCCACCAAGGCGTCACCACCGCTGATGAGGTCAGCGCGGTTGGACAAGGTCTTGATGACCACGGGAGATTGCGGTGAATCACCACCACAACTCACGAGCAAGAAACCAGCACACACGGTCAGCCAACTCAGGGCGGGCGTGACCGGTCGACGGGTGTTTTTCAAGGGTGTCTCCAAGGTGGGTAGTTTTCGAGAGAAGTCGCGACTGAGTCTACCGAGTGTCAGCTTGTTCGTTCTGCGGGAAAGCCCTGCGAACAAAGCTGGCAGTGCGGTCCGGTCAGGGCCCGTCATCGCCGCAAGGTGGCAGGCCGCGCGCCTTGCCTAAGACCAAGAGACCGCCCAATGCTCGCCTTGAATTTTTCGCGCCTGGCGCGGGTCCTCTGCGTGGCCGCCTCTCTGCTGGCAGATGTGCCCTTAGGGCCCGTTCGGGAATAACTTGCCCATTTGGCTCGCCGGCTGCGGGCGCGCTGCGGCGTTGCAAATGCTCGCGATGCCGATGGGCATCGCTGTGCTTTGCGCCTTGCATCGCAT
>JAYVRO010000053.1:0-32322 GCA_043776165.1 Rubrivivax sp.
ATGCTCGCGATGCCGATGGGCATCGCTGTGCTTTGCGCCTTGCATCGCATCCCGCATCCGACGGCCAAATGCTCAAGTTATCCCCGAACGAGCCCTAACTGCGCAAGATCGCCAATCCCTTGAGGTATTCGCCCTCCGGGAAGGTCAAGGTCGTTGGATGGTCTGGCGCGCCCTCCAGGCGGCGCAAGATGGCGCCGTTGGCGGGTGCATCCAGCGCCGCGCCGGCCACGATCTTGTGGAACAAGTCGGCACTGATGCCGCCACTGCAACTGAAGGTCAGCAACAAACCGCCGGGCGGCACGAGCATCAGGGCCAGCCGGTTGATGTCTTTGTAGGCGCGGGCCGCGCGCTCGGCATGTGCTGCGGTGGGCGCGAACTTGGGTGGGTCGAGCACGATGGCGTCGAACTGCCGCTTCTCGAAAAGGCTCTTGCGCAAAAAATGGTTCACGTCGTCCACCACAGCCGTGTGCCTGGCGGCATCAAAGCCGTTGAGCAACACGTGTGCGCTGGCGCGCTCCAAAGCAGGCGCAGAGGAGTCCACACTGGTCACGTGGCTGGCGCCGCCCACCAGGGCCGCCACGCTGAAGCCGCCTGTATAGGCAAAACAATTGAGCACGTTCTGGCAGCCCTGTTGACGCACGAGATGAGCAAAGATCGCGCGGTTGTCACGTTGGTCCAGGTAGTAGCCCGTTTTGTGGCCTGTGCTCACGTCAAGTGTTAATTTCCAACCGTGTTCGGTGATGCTCACGTCGGTGGCGTTGCTCTCGCCGCCTCGCAACCAGCCCGTGCGCGGCGCCAGGCCCTCCAGGCTGCGGCTGCTGGTGTCTGAGCGCTCAAACATACATCGCGCACCCGTGGCGGCCATCAAGGCGTCGGCGATGACATCGCGCCAGCGCTCCATGCCAACGCTCAGGAATTGCGCGCACAACACATCGCCGTAGCGGTCCACGATGAGCCCGGGAAGCCCGTCGGCTTCACCGTGCACCAGACGTTGGCCATCACTGTTGATGGCCAGCTTGGCGCGCAGGGCCACAGCCACCCGGACGCGGCGCGCAAAAAAGGCGGCGTCGATGTGCTCGGCATCGTCAAAGCTCCAGGCACGCACCCTGATCGCGGAGCTGGGGCTGTAGGCGCCCCAGGCTAAAAAACACCCGTCGGCGGCTTGCACGCGCACTGTTTCACCGGGGTCGGCGCGGCCTTTGTGCACACTGCCCTCAAAAACCCAGGGGTGGCGACGTAGCAGCGAGCGCTCTTTGCCTTCGCGCAGTTGGATGGTTTTCATGGGGCCCCGCTCAGCCAACAGAATGTTGACAACAGGTGATGCTGCCACGGTGTGCTCCGAACCCTTGTGCATCCGAACCGACATGTTTTGCGTAGCATGCCTGTGCTCAAAACGGGCATGCCCTTTGAGGAGACCCATCATGCAAAAACCCGTCGCCCGTTCACTCTTCGCAGCGTCTGTTCTGGCGTCCCTCATGGCACTGCTTGGCGCGTGCAGCACGACGCCCAACATGATGGGTTTTACCCAAGACAAGTTGCCCGAGGCCGTGCGCGTGCCCGCTGGCCACAAGGTGGCCATGGAGACCGTCGGCGTGGGTCGCATCACCTATGAATGCCGCGCGAAAACCGGCATGCCAGGCGCCTTCGAATGGACTTTTGTTGGCCCGGATGCCGTGTTGAACAACCGCGCCGGCCAAGCCGTAGGCCGCTACTTTGGCCCACCCGCAACTTGGGAATCGAGTGACGGCTCCAAGCTCACCGGCCTACAGCTCGCCATTGCGCCCGCCACGCCGGGCAGCATCCCCTTGCAATTGGTCAAGGCCAACGCCGCCATGGGCGCAGGCGCCATGCAGGGTGTGAGCCACATCCAGCGCGTGTCCACCCAGGGCGGCGTCGCGCCGGCCGCGCCTTGCACGGGCAGCACAACGGGCCAACGCGAAGTGGTGAGCTACCAGGCTGACTACATTTTTTGGAAGGCGAATTAACGTTTGACATGGCCGCCCTGCCACGGCAAGGCGTTGGCAAAACGGCAGGTGGCAAAACGGCAAGAGGGCGCGACGGTGATTGACGCGCGCCCGGTGCCTTGCCACCCAACGTATGCTGCGACCCATCACAAAAGAGGGGCCCCGCCATGACCTTGTCTTGGAAACGCACCGCCAGTGCTGCCGCGCTGGCCTTGCTCAGCGCCTGCGCGCTGCTCAACTTCACACCTGACCGCAACGCCCGCGCGCCGCTGCTCGACGGTTTTGGCGCACCCAGCTTGGCCATCACCACGGCAACGCCCCAAGCGCGCCAGTGGTTCGATCAAGGCCTGGCCCAGGCCTATGCCTTCAACGAGGCAGAAGCCGTGCGCGCCTTCAAGGCGGCATTGGCTGCCGACCCCACCTGCGCCATGTGTGCTTGGGGTGTGGCTTACCAACTGGGTCCCAACATCAATGCGCCGCAACGTGGCGACCTGCGCGAGGCCGTGCAGCACATCGACCACGCCATGCGGCACATGTCAAACCACATGTCAAAGGTAAGCGATGTAGAAAAGGCGTTGATTGAAGCCATGGCCCTGCGCTATGCCCACGCCAGCGCAACGCGTGACGTGGCGCCACTGCTCGACGCCCGCTGTGGCAAAGGCGGCAGCAATGACAGGGCGCACCCGCTGGACATCGCCTACGCCGACAAGATGCGCGCGCTGGCAGACATGTACCCGAGCGACCCCGATGTGGTGTCCATGTACGCAGAATCCGAGCTCATCGCCACACGCGACGACTGGTGGGACGCCAAAACCGGCAAACCCGCCGGGCGCATTGGTGAGGTGGCCGACCGACTTGAGCGCGCGCTCGTCGTGCAGCCCAACCACACAGGCCTGAACCACTACCTGATCCACACGGTAGACGCCGTTGCGGTGGCCCACCGTGCCGTGCCCGCAGCAGACCGCCTGGGCCGCTTGGCGCCCAAGTCGCCGCACCTTTTGCACATGCCGTCGCACACCTACGTGAACGTGGGCCGCTACGCTGACGCCACCCGCGTGAACGAAGAAGCGTTGGCCGCAGATGCTGTGCTTGCCGACGTACAAAAGGCCCAAGGCTTTGCCGTGAGCAAAGACTGGCGGGGCCACAACGGGCGCTTTCTTTGGTACTCCGCCCTGATGCAAGGGCGGGCTGAGCTGGCGCTACAAACGGTGCGTGCCAGTGCCCAGCGTGCGGCCAGCCGCGAAGGCGACTTCTCCGACTACGTGCGCGCCCTGCCCTTGCTCACCTTGCTGCGCCTGGAACGTTGGGATGATGTTCTGCGCGAGCCCCAGCCTACCAGCGACAAAGGCTTGGCAATGATCTTCAGCGAGTCATCTCGCGGTGTGGCCTTTGCGCGCAGCGCGCAATCCAGCGCGGCCAAAGCGGCCCTGGCGCGGTTGGAGCCGCTGGCCGCAACGGCGCTGAAAAAACACGCTGGCGATGACGACGAAAAGAAGATGTTTCGCGCTTTTGTAGAAGGCCCCTTGCACCGACTTCGCGCCGAAGTGGCGGCGGCCGATAAACGGTTTGACGACGCCATCACACACCAAACCGCCGGGGTCAATGCCGTGGCGGAGGTCGACAGCAACGAGCCACCGATGCTCGCGGCAGGTGCACGTTTGACCTTGGGCGAACTGCAATTGCGCGCAGGCCGCGCCGCTGAGGCTGAAAAAACCTTTCGCCAAGACCTGGCAGAGCGCCCGGGCAGTGGCTGGGCCTTACGCGGCTTGGCGGAGGCGGTCCGTGAAACCGCCTCACCTGAATCAGTGGCGCAGCTACTCTTGCAGCGTAACCAGGCATGGTCACAGGCCGACCACGCCGTGAAGGCCTGGGCAAACTGAATGAGTGTGGCCAATTCAGTCAATGCGGATGGCGTCGTCCAGATGCCATGTGCGGCGTATTTCGATCACGTCGAACTCATTTGCCAAGGCCTGCGGGAAGGCCGCAGGGCGCTGACTTTCCACCACCCGCCTGATGGCTTCATCGACCTGCGCTGCGCCGCTGGAGACTACAAAAGTCACCGACTCCACCGACCCGTCACTTCGAATGGCCACGGTCAGCAGGGGCGATGTCTGCGCGCGCTTGACCAACTCCCGAATCGGGCCGACCGGTGTGTTGAGTTGGATCCTTCGCGCCCAGGCTTCGGCGTATTGCACCAACTCAAGATTGCTATCTGATCGGCCCCACAGTCGAGCTCGACGTGCAGTGCTGAACGACAGCGGCAGCTTGTTGCCTTCGTGAGCGGCCGTTGCGGCCGTTGAACCTGCGGCGCGCTTGGCAGCTTCTTCGTCAAGCTGGCGCCCGATTTCCTGGAGCCGCGCCTCCCGTTTTGCCGCGGCGTCGAGCACGGCCTGCGCGGCCCCCCGCCTCGCCGTGTCCTGCCGAGTAAGCTCCTGCCTTGCAGTCTCCTGACGGGCGGCCTCCAGGCGCTGAGCCTCGTACTGCGCGGCTTGCGCACGGGCCGCGTCGACGCGCGCCGCCTCAATGCGCACGGCTTCTTGACGGGCCGCAGCCAGAGCGGCGTCTTCCTCGCGCCTCGCTTCCAGCTTGGCAGCCGCCAACCGCGCGGAGGCCTGTTGCTGTTCTTGCTGAAGAGCGACCTGCGCAGCGTCGACAAGCACGCGCTGCGTCGTTGTCGCGGCCTGCGGACTCGACGCGCTTGCGGCGACCTTGGCCACGGACTTCGGCGCGTCAGGCACGGCGTCCAACAGCGGCAACGGCGACAAGGGCAAGTTCGTTGGTGACAAGTCAGGGGCAGCGCTTTCTGGTGTTTGTGCAGGCGCCGCGCGGGCGAGTGTCTTATCGCCCACAGGTGACTGCACCGGTTCGGCCTTTGCCGGTGCGATCGGGGTCGCGGCGGGCAGGTCGGTCACCATCACCGAACCGTCGATCTCATCAGAATCGACACCTGCCTGTTTCGCCTGAATGGCGAGCGCTGCGGGGTGCAACGTGGCGGGTGCGGTGGTGGAGGAAGGGGCCGGTGCAGCAACGGCCAAGTCCGCGCCTTCGGTCGAGGGCGGAACAAGCACGAGACGCAGGTCAGGCGCTTCAATGCGCCGGTCCCGCCAAGGAAGTCCGAAGCCGGGAAGGCCCAGCCCCGCGCCACCAAACGTCAGTCCGAGCAGCAACGCGTGCACCGCCACTGAACACACCAGCGCAAGCGCCAAGACGATGTGTCGGCCCCGGGTGCCGGGGCCAGGCCCTTCAGGTGGCCCAGGTGGCGCAGGGCCCTCAAGCGGGCCTAGCGCGGCGGCATCTTCGGTGCCGCTCACGTGCGTCATCTCATTGTTTAACTTCGAGTCTGTCTTGCGTCTTCGTGTCGAAGTCGCTCGCCTCATGTCGTTCGTGCAACTGGCTGGCAGGGTCACCCATCACGCGGTTGACCATGCGGCCACGCTTGACGGCAGGCCGCAGCGCAATCTGCTCCGTCCAGCGCTGCACATGGGTGTACTGCTCCACGTGCAAAAACTCGCCCGCGCCATACACCAAACCCTTGGCCAGCGCGCCATACCAAGGCCACACGGCAATGTCGGCCACCGTGTAGTCATCGCCCGCCAAAAAGGCGCTTTCTGACAAGCGACGATCGAGCACATCGAGCTGGCGCTTGACTTCCATCGCAAAGCGGTCGATGGCGTATTCGATCTTCGTCGGCGCATAGGCATAAAAGTGGCCAAACCCGCCGCCCAAGTAAGGCGCACTGCCCATCTGCCAAAAGAGCCAGGACAAACACTCAGCGCGTGCCGCACCTTGCGTAGGCAAGAGGGCGCCGAACTTTTCAGCCAGGTGCATCAGAATCGCGCCCGACTCGAAGACCCGAATGGGCGTGGGCCCGCTGCGGTCCATGAGCGCCGGAATTTTGGAGTTGGGGTTGACGCCAACAAAACCGCTGCCGAACTGGTCGCCCTTGTTGATGCGGATGAGCCAAGCGTCGTACTCGGCGCCAGCGTGGCCCAGCGCGAGCAGCTCTTCCAGCATCACGGTCACCTTCACGCCGTTGGGTGTGGCCAGTGAATACAACTGCATGGGGTGGCGCCCCACAGGCAATTCCTGGTCGTGGGTGGGCCCGGCAATGGGGCGGTTGATGTTGGCGAATTGGCCGCCGTTTTCTTTGTTCCACGTCCAGATTTTGGGCGGGCTGTAGGGTGTGGATTCGGCAGTGGCGTCGGTCATGCAGCGGACTCCTGGGAAGCGTGGCCCTTGTGGGCGAGGACTCTGCATTTTGCGGCAGGCTACTTCGGCCGCGTCACACCGTCGCCCACTGCCGCAGCAGGTTGTGATACGAGCCCGTCAAGCCGATCACTGCCGGATGCTCGTCACCCACTTCACTGCGCAGTTGCATCAGGTGCTTGTCCATATCGAACAGCAACTGTCGTTGATCGTTGCCGCGCACCATGCTTTCAACCCAGAAGAAACTGGCCAGCCGCCAGCCCCGGGTGACAGATTCAACGCGATGCACGGTATCGCTGCTGTACAAAAACATGTCGCCTGCGGGCAGTTTGATGCCCGCAGTCTCCCAGTCTGAGGCCATGACAAGCGCGCCACCTTCATACTCACCTGGATCGCTGAGAAAAAGCGTGCACGACAAGTCAGTGCGCACGCGCGCGCCGCCGCCCGGCACATAGCGAACAGCGTTGTCGATGTGGTTGCCGAAGGCGTTGTTGCGCCCGCCGTAACGGTTGAACAGCGGCGGAAACACGGTCTTGGGCAGGGCAGCAGCGAAGAACATCTTGTGCCGCGCGAGCCCGGCCATGACCAGCCTTTGCAGCTCTTTCGTGGCCGTGCAGTCCTGCGGCAGTTGCTGGTTGTTCTTGACCAGCGCTGACTGTTCGCCCGCTGTGGTTTTGCCGTCGGCCCAAGGCGCGCTGGCCAGCAGCGCGCGCGCCGCTCTAAGCTCGTCCTGGTTCAGCACCTGGCGCAGATGAATCAACATGTCGCCAACTCAAAGTGACGCGGCCACGGTGAACTGCACCGTGCGCGGCGCCCCCGCCACGTAGTGTGCGGTGTACAGGCTGTCGGCATACAGGCGGTTGCCCAGGTTGCTGACGTTGAACTTGTAGCTCAGGTCGCCTTGTTTGTATTCCAACAACATGTCCAGCGTGGCAAACCCCGGCGCAACAACGCCCACCGGGTTGCGGTTGGGCGTTTGCTCGCCGCGTGCATTGAGCCCCAGGCCGGCACGCCAGTGGTTTGTCAGCTGATAGGTGGTCCAGACCGTGCCGCTGTGCTTGGGGGTGAGTGAGGGCCGAGTACCCGGCCCTTCACCCACGCCGGCCACCGCGCCTGGGGCGCCGACGTCGATCTTTGCCACCGGTGTCCAGGCGTACGACATGTACAACTCCCAGCGCTTTGTGAGCCTGCCGGTGATGTCAACCTCCAAGCCTGCCGAGTGGCGTTTGCCCGAGAGCACGTTTTGCGTGGCGGCGCTGTCAGGGTCGCGGTTTCTTTCATGCTGCTTGGTCGCGCGAAAGACCGCCAAGCGCGTGGTCAGACCGCCGCCGGCGCTGTCCAGGCTGGCGCCCAGTTCAAGGTTTTGGCTGCTTTCCGGCGGCGTGTTCGCGGTCTGGCTGTCGTACTGATAGGTGTCGCCAGAGGTGTTGAATGACGTGCCGTACGAGAAGTGCAGGGACGTCTGTTCTGAGGGTTGAAAGAGCACGCCCGCGCGTTGGCTCCACAAGCTGTCGCGGCGTGAGCGTTCGACTTCAGCCGCAGTCGCTGTGGCGGGTGTGCTGAAGTGACCGCCAAAGTTGTCCAGGCGCAAACCTCCCAGCAGCTTCCACTCGGGTGACAGCTGCACGAGGTCTTGGGCATAGACCGCCGCCGCCTTGGCTGTGAAAGCGCGCTGCAACTGGCGCTGACGTTGACTCTCGTCAACACTTGCACCGTCGTTCGGAGTGCCCACTGTGGTGCGCACAACGTTTTTGTTCAGCACCACCCCGCTCGGCAAGGTGAGAGCGTAGTTGTGAAAGTCTTCGTAGGCGACATCCAGACCCGCCAACACCTCGTGCCGCATCCCCAAGGCCTTGAACTTGCCGCTGTAGTCACTTTGCACGTAGGTCGTAGCGAGGTCTTGCACCTTGTTGTTGGTGCCGCGGTTGAGCAGCGTGGTGGCACTCAGCGTGGTCAACGTGGGCGCCACCACGATGGCGCCATTGGCGGGCACGGCATTCGTGAAAAAGCGGATGGCGCTCGCCCGTTGGTCGCGCGTATAGCGGCCTTGTCGCAGCACGGTTTTCAGCTCGCCGCCATCGCCAAAACGATGCGTGTGTGCGAAGGTGGCGCTGCTGGCCGTGCTGCGGTTGTAGTCACTGGCGGCGCCGTAATAGTTGGCCGGGTCCACCAGGGTCAGTCGACCCGCCAACCAGGGCAGGCCGTAGTTGATGCCGTTGTCATTGTCCAGGTGATAAAGCGTCAGCGCGTACTCGTCAGACCAGCCAATGTCATGGCGATAGTTGGCTGCCAGGCCGAACTTGTGCACGCCATTGCCCGCGTAGTCAGCGCTGGTCAACATGGTGCCAACACGCAGCGCCGAATCACCGGACAGGCGCTGGTTGTGGTCGGCTGTCAATCGAAGCTGGTTGCCAGAACCGGCCGTGGCAGTGAACTCGGTCTGCGTCAGCAGGCCCGCTTGTTTGTTCACCTGGTTGACCACGCCACCCGTGGAGCCCCGGCCAAACAACATCGACGCTGAACCGCGCAGCAATTCGATGCGGTCGTTGTTGAAGGTGTCGCGATCGTAAAAGGCCGGGTCGCGGATGCCATCAACAAAGATGTCGCCCGTCGTGGCCAGTGAAAAGCCGCGCAGGCGCACGTCTTCCTCACCCCCTTCACCGGCGACAAAGGTCACGCCTGCCGTGTTGTGCAGCGCCTCCTTCAGCGTGTCGATCTTGCGGTCTTGCATCAAGCGTTCCGTGACCACGGTGAGCGACTGCGGAATGTCGCGCAAGTCTTGGTTGCCCTTGCCGATGCTGCTGGTGAGCGCCCGCACTGAATTTTTGTCGTCCTCAGTGACCGCAGTGACCGTGACGGTGGGCAAGGTCGTTGTCGCACTCGGGGTGTTGCTTGCAGGAGCGGGCTGCGCAAACGCGGCGGCGTTCATCAAGCCAAAGCCCGCAGCCAGCGCGCCAAGGGGCATCCATGTGGCATGGAGCGCGGCACTGCAAACGTTTCCAAAGGCTATGGCGGGAGGGGTTGGTAACTGTTGTTTCATAAGGACCTGTCAAGGTTGAAGACGGCGGGCACCAAGGCCCAACCGGGAATGGCGCGGCCGGCTTCGAAGTAGGGCTTGAAGCGCGCTTTTCGCACCGCAGCGATGGCGGCGTCGTCCAGCCTCGGGTGGCCGCAGGACTGGTCAATTTCGACCACACCGGGTGTGCCCGTTTCGTCGATGTAGACCCTCACCACGACACGCCCTTGCTCTCCATTGCGGCGCGACTGGCGTGGATATTCCAGGACGGGGGCTTGCAGGTATTGCAACGCTGCGGAAGGGATCAATCGAGGTGCGGCGACGCGACCACTCTGCGGCGACAGGGTGTCGCTTGGGGCACTTGACACCGCAGGCGCTGAGCTGGAATGCGGCGGTGCCACGGTGATGCTGGGCGCCACTTGGGGGGCTTCGGCCGCCGTCATCGGCACTGGCGTAGGGGGGTCTGCGGGCGCGTCGTTGGGCGCAGAGGGAACTTGGATAGTCAGCCTGGGCTTGGCGTCGGGGCGAGGGCGCAGAACAGCTTCGAGCGCCAGGTCAGCGGGTGCTGGCGGCTTGAACATCAAGTTCAGCCAGACCGGAGTCGCTTGCATTTTTCGGTCAGTGTTTGTACTAACTTTCGTCAGAAGCACCGCAATTAGGAAATGTGTCACCACGATGACCATCATCGACAGTCGGCGCATGGGCTGGCAGGGCGTGCGCCAGCCAGACAGTGGCGAGAACAACCGTAGCGAGTTGGGCATGTTGGGAGGGCAGATTGGGAAATCGGGAAAGCGGCGGGAGGTCTGATTATAAATCTAAATGCTATTGATTCGCATTTAGTTTTAATCGCAGATCAGTACCGCCCTGATCCCACTGCTCCGCCGCCAGAAACGCGCGGTCCTGTCGCCGAGACGGTGCGCATCGTTCGTGCGCTCCTTTCATGCGCGCGATTTGTGCGCGCGACTTGTGCGCTCAGCCCTTGCGCTTGGCCCTGGGATGCGCGGCGTCGTACACCTTGGCCAGGTGCTGAAAGTCAAGCTGCGTGTAGACCTGCGTGGTGGATATCGCGCTGTGGCCCAGCAGTTCTTGCACCGCGCGCAAATCGCCGCTGCTTTGCAAGACGTGGCTGGCAAAACTGTGGCGCAACATGTGGGGGTGCACATGGGTCGGCATGCCCGCTTGCACGGCTTGTTGCTTCAGGCGCAGGCGCAATTGGTTGGGCGTCAAACGTGTGCCGTGGCGGCTGATGAAGAGCGCCCCCTCTTCAGGCCCACCGGCTTGCAAAAGCTGCTCCCGATGCGCCAACCAGGCGCGCAAGGCCTCCAAGGCGGCGCTGCCCACCGGGACGCTGCGCCGCTTGCTGCCCTTGCCCAACACATGGACCAGGGCGTCGCCGATGTCGATCCAGCCAGCAGCGTGGGAGCTGGCCAACACGTCCAGACCCAAAAGTTCGCTGATTCGCAGGCCGCAGCCGTAGAGCAGTTCGGTGATGGCGTGGTCGCGCGCCGCCAGCGCCGCGGCTTCGGTTGTCTGCGGGCGGGAGGCAGCGGACGCGCCCGAAGCTGCCTTGACCACCGTTTGATATGACGCCAGTGCAACGGCCTGGTCCACCGACAACGCTTTTGGCAAGGGCTTGGCCGCTTTAGGCGCGCGCACGCCTTCGACTGGATTGGCGCTGACAACACCATCGCGCCCCCACCAGCGGTACAGGCCACGCCAGGCCGACAGCACAAGGGCGATGGAGCGCGGCGCCAAACCTTGGTGGCGCAACTGCGCTGTCCAGCCACGCACATGGTGCATTTGCGCTTCAGGCAGCGCCACCTTGGCAGCGCTGGCACTGTCCTGCAACCGCGCCAGCGCCTGCGTGTACAGCGCCAAGCTGCGCGGTGCCAAGCGGCGCTCAAAAGCCAGGTGGTTGAGAAAGGCTTGCAGCTCGACGGGGAGGGCCACGGGCGCGGGCGTCGACATGGGCGTTGGCATTGGCGTCGGGGTCAGTGTGGCCGGTGCGGCCATGATGCGTCAGGTCAAGTGCGCGCCAATGGCCTGAGCGCGGCAGCCGGCGGCAACAAGCGCGAGAACGCGGCGCCCGCCAATTCACCAATGCGCTGCAAAAACTCCGTGCCCATGTCAGCGCTGTAGCGCGTGGGGTCGGGGCTGCCCAGCACAAGCAGGCCGAACACCAGACCGCGGTCACGCAAAGGGATGAGTGCGAGCGACTTGACTTTAGCCGCGGTACCACCGGCACCCACTGCACCACCACCGGCGCCACCGCCGTCGCCATCCTCTTCACCCAGCCAACTCGCAGCTTCAAAGCCGTTGTTCACGCCGCAATAAGGCGCTGTCAAACTGGCCGTGAACGTCTGCGTGTCATCGGTCACCGCCCGGGCAAAGGACAGATGAGCGTGCGCTTTGTCAGCGCCCCACAAACGTATGGCGGCGAAAGGAATCATGAACTCGTGGCGAAGTTCGTCCACCGCCACCTGAGGCAAGGCCGTGGCGTCAGCCGTCAAGAGCAGGGTCAAGGTCCAGCGTTGCAAGCGGTCGTTGATGGCCATGTTTTCTTGGCCATGGCGAATCATCTCGACGATCTTGTGCTCCAGCCCTTTATGGCGCTCGCGCAGCATTTCCATTTGCCGCTCTTGCAGCGACACCGCGCGGTGGCCATGCGGGCTGGTGAGTTGCACGGCCGCCAGCAGCTCGGCATGACGATCAAAGAAGCCCGGCGTATTGGCCAGGTAGTTGGCAATGTCGCCCTCGGTGATGCCTTGCACGCCTTGGGGTGAATGGGGGGTACTCACAGCTCGATCTCTCCTTCAAAAACAGTGGTGGCCGGGCCCGTCATCAATACATGTGACGAGCCGCCGGCCCATTCAATGCGCAGTTGTCCGCCACGGGTTTGCACCTCGACGGCGGCGTCCAACCAACCCATGCGAATGCCGACAACGACAGCGGCGCAGGCGCCCGTGCCACAGGCCAAGGTTTCACCTGCGCCACGCTCAAAAACGCGCAGTTTGACGCTTTCGCGATTGATGATTTGAACGAAGGCAGCGTTGACCCGACGCGCAAAGCGCAGGTGCGCTTCAATCAGCGGGCCCCACGTCAGCACCGGGAAGGCGTCCACATCGTCCACCCGCATCACAGCGTGGGGGTTGCCCATCGAGAGCACGGCCACCGGCGCCAGCAATCCATCAGGTAACCTCAACGGCCAACGTTCGAAATGACCTAGTTTTTCAGCCACCAGCCCACGAGCATCAAAGGGCAGGGCTGCGTGCTCAAAAACGGGGGCGTTCATGTCCACCGTCACACGCCCGTCGCTCTGCAACTCCAGCTCCAACAGGTTGTTCACGGTCTCCACCTTGACGTGCGTTTTGCTCGTCAAACCATGTTCATGAACGTAGCGCAAAAAACAGCGTGCGCCGTTGCCACAGTGCTCCACTTCTTCACCGCTGTTGTTGTGGATGCGGTAGGCAAAATCGACGCCAGGCGTGCGGCTTTGTTCAATGATGAGGATCTGGTCGGCGCCCACGCCAAAGCGGCGGTCACCCAAAAAACGCAACTGCTGCTCGCTCAAAACCACGGGCTCGCGCGTGCCGTCAAGCACGACAAAGTCGTTGCCCGCGCCTTGCATTTTGGTGAAGCGAATTCGCATGGTGGGGATTATGGGCGGCGCTTTTTTTTCGCTCTTCTTTGGCAATCGTGGGCTGCCGTCATTCAATAAAACGATGGCCGCCCCGGTGGCCGCGTTTTGAAGCGCTTGTGCACCCACAAGTACTGCGCTGGATTGCGCCGCACCTGGGCTTCGATCCACTGGTTCATGCGCAGGGCGTCGGCCTCGGGATCGTCGGTGGGCCAATCGGCCCAGGGTTGCAAAAACTTCACGTGGTAACCCTGCCCGCCGGGCAACATCTCGGCCAATACTGGCTGCACCACCATGCCCAAACTGCGCGCCATGCGTGAAGGCGCTAAAAGCGTGGCGGCTTTGACGCCGAAAAAGGGCACAAAAGCGGCGTCACGCGGGCCAAAGTCCATGTCAGGCAGATTGAAAAATACATACCCACGCTTGATTGCGCGCACCAAAGGCAAAGCACTCTCTTGGCGCGAAAAAATCTCGCCAACCCCAAAGCGCAAGCGGCCCTTGCGCATGGCCGCGTCCAGCACCTTGTTGCTTTGCGCCTGGTAGATGGAGCCGACCTTGCGGCGCTGGTAGATCTGGGTGGCCACGCCCGCCACATCCAGCGCCATGAAATGCGGCACCAACCACATCACAGGGCGGTCAGTGCGCTCGGCAAAGTGCACATCACCTTCCACATGGATGAGCCTGCGCAGGCGGGCCGGGCTGGCAAACCACAGCAATCCGCGCTCGAGCAAGCTGCGGCCCAGCCAGCAAAAGTGCTCTCGCACCAGCGTTTCGCGCACGGGCAGCGCAAGCTCTGGGAAACAAAGTTCGAGGTTACGCAAAGCAATCTCACGGCGGCGATGGGCCACGCGCCACAGCAAAGCCCCTGCGCTGGTGCCAATGAGGGCCTGCAGCGAGAGCGGCAACCAGTGCAGCAGCCACACCACGGCCAACAACAAACGCCCGGCCATTTCTGCCGCCAGCGCCTTGGCCTTGACCAGCGCTTGTTGGCGCGCCAGCGCATCACGCCAGTTCACAGCGTCGCGCTCCGAGGCGCTTTGTATCGGTGGTAGCCCCACAGGTACTGCGATGGCTTCAAGCGGATCACCGCTTCCATGGACTGGTTGATGGCCAGCGCTGCGGCTTCGTCGCTCTTGTCACCGTTGTCCATCTTCGCCGGCAGGGGCTGCGCCAGCGGCAGGGCCCGCACCACATAGCCCGCACCACGAGGCAAACGTTCCGTCACCAACACCGCCACGGCAGCGCCCGTTTGTTGCACCAAACGCGCTGCCAATGTCATGGTGTAGGCGCGTTGGCCAAAAAACGGCACCCACACGCCCATGCCTTCAGGTGGTACCTGATCGGGCAAAAGGCCCACGGTTTCGCCACGACGCAGGGCGCGCAACATCTGACGCACACCCGACAAATTGGCTGGCGCCGTGGCCAGCCTTGGGCGCGCGCGGGCTGTGGCCTCCACCTCGCGCAGCCATGCCTTGCGCGCCGGGCGGTAGAGCACGGTGATGGGCTGCACATCACCAAAGCGCTGCGCATAGGCTTGCGCAGAGACTTCAAAACTACCCATGTGGGGGGTTAACAAAACGAGGCCCTGCTGGCGCGCCAGCAAGTCGCCCAGAAAGGCTTCGCCTTGCCACAACAACGGGTCATTGATGGGCTCGCTGGGTGGGCGCAACCACAGGCGCGGCAGCTCCATCACCAAGCGCCCCGCCTCGGCCACAGAAGCGCGGCGCTGGGCCGCCGTGATGCCCGCCAGCGCAGCGTTGCCACGCAAGCGGCGCCGGTACGAAGGCGACAAGACGTAAGCCAGCCAACCCATGCCCGCGCCCAGTGCGTGCAAAAGCCACAAGGGGCAGCGGGCCAACCAGTTCAACACGAGGTGCATGCTTCGTATAATTTTTGCGTCGCCGAGTTAACAGGACAACTTGCGGGGCGACATGAGCGGGAGAGCCAATCCGACAAGGATAGCGACCTCGCTTCGAAGGATCGAAAAGCACGGGCTTGATCCAACACATCCCGCTAAAGCGTTCGCCGCGGCTCCAGCATCATCCAAAGGCGACGATCTCAACAGCGTCTTTGATGCGCTATTTTTTTTGGAGTAAACCACGTGGCGAACGACTTTCTTTTCACATCCGAATCTGTCTCTGAAGGCCACCCCGACAAGGTGGCAGACCAAATCAGCGACGCCATTCTCGACGCCATCTTCAAGCAAGACCCGCGCAGCCGCGTGGCCGCTGAAACGCTGTGCAACACCGGGCTCGTTGTGCTGGCCGGGGAGATCACCACCAACGCGCATGTCGACTACATCCAGGTGGCGCGCGACACCATCAAGCGCATTGGGTACGACAACACCGAGTACGGCATCGACTACAAGGGCTGCGCCGTGATGGTCTGCTACGACAAGCAGAGCAACGACATCGCCCAAGGCGTTGACCACGCGAGCGACGACCACCTCAACACTGGCGCAGGCGACCAGGGCCTGATGTTCGGCTACGCCTGCAATGAGACGCCCGAACTGATGCCGGCGCCCATCTACTACGCGCACCGCTTGGTAGAGCGCCAGGCGCAACTGCGCAAAGACGGTCGGCTGCCTTTCTTGCGCCCCGACGCCAAAAGTCAAGTCACCATGCGCTACGTGGACGGTAAACCGCACAGCATTGACACCGTGGTGCTGAGCAGCCAGCACGCGCCCGAGTACAGCCTGGGCCACAAAATGACCGAGGCCTTTTACGAGGCCGTGCGCGAAGAGATCATCAAACCCGTGCTGCCCAAAGAATGGCTCACGGCCGACACCAAATACCTCATCAACCCCACCGGTCGTTTTGTCGTGGGTGGCCCGCAGGGCGACTGCGGTTTAACCGGCCGCAAGATCATTGTTGACACCTATGGCGGCGCCTGCCCCCACGGCGGTGGCGCCTTCAGCGGCAAAGACCCCAGCAAGGTCGACCGCAGCGCGGCTTACGCGGCACGCTACGTGGCCAAGAACATCGTGGCCGCAGGCATTGCAAGGCAGTGCCAAATCCAGGTGGCCTACGCGATTGGCGTGGCCAAGCCGATGAACGTCACTGTCTACACCGAAGGCACGGGCCTCATTAGCGACGAGAAGATCGCCGCACTGGTGAACGAGCATTTCGACCTGCGCCCCAAGGGCATCATTTTGATGCTCGACTTGCTGCGCCCGATCTACGAGAAAACGGCGGCCTACGGGCACTTCGGGCGCGAAGAGCCAGAGTTTGCGTGGGAAAGAACAGACAAGGCAGCTGCGCTGCGCGCGGCTGCGGGCCTGTAAGGCCCTGAGCGCTGCGAACTTGTCTGCTCTTCGGCGCAGGCTAACTTCGCCTCGGCGAAGTTAAGGGGCGCGAGCCCCGGCCGTAGCCAACGAACAGACAAGGCTGCGGTGCTGAAGGCAGCGGCCGACTTGTAAGCCGCCTGCACGAGCCGCAAAAAGGCGACCTCGGTCGCCTTTTTTAATGGCGGCGCAAACCCTACAGCGCCTTGATCTGCACTTTGCGGAACTTGATGACACCCGCGCCAGGCACCACGCCCGGCGCGTACTGCAAGGCGATGGGGCCGGCGGCGTGTTTGCTGTCCTGCACGTCCACCGTTTGCACACCGTTGAAGACCACCACCAAGCGGTTGCCTTTGGCGGTAATTTCATAGGTGTTCCACTTACCTGCGGCCTTGGGCATGGGCACCACTTTGGCGATGTTGACGATGGCGCCGGTGCCGTATTCGGGCGCCGGGCGCTTGTCAAAAATGTTGACCTCGTAGGAGTTGTCGGCCGTCACGGTTTTGACGTCTTGCAAGCGGATGAAGATGCCGCTGTTGGCGTCGGCATCGGCCCAGAACTCGGCGCGAATTTGGAAGTCGGTGTAGCGCTGCTTCGAGATCAAAAAGCCCACGCCTTTATCAGCCATCACGCTGCCGCCTTCCACGCGCCAATTGGCGTCGCCGATGGCGTACCAAGCGTCCAAATTGCCACCGTCAAAAAGCGTGGTCCAACCATCGTTGTTGCTGCCCGAACCACCGGGGCTGGCGCAGCCGAACATGCCGAACACAACAAACGCGAGGCTGAGTACGGCGGCCGATAGACGTTTCATGGAAGACTCCTGTCGTGGGTTAAGGAAGAATCAATTTTTGAGTTGGGCACTGAAAAGATGCCCGCCAAAGGCAAGCGGGCGTGTGAACTGGCGAGTTGGCAGACCGGCGCGACTCAAGAATCTACTTTCACATTGGCATCCTTCACCACCTTGCCCCATTTGGCCATTTCAGTTTGGATGAACTGGGCGAACTTCTCGGGCGTGCCGCCGCCATCTTCGGCACCGTAGGTGTCCATGCGCTCTTGCACGTCAGGCTGCGCCAGGACCGTGTTGACGTCGGTGTTGATGCGCGCAACCACTGCGCCAGGCAGCTTGCCGGGGCCCGCCAAGCCGTACCACGTGGTGGCTTCAAAGCCGGGGTAGCCCAGCTCGTGCATGGTTGGTACCGTGGGGTGGCCTTTGGCACGTTTGGCACGGGTTTGTGCGATGGCAATGGCTTTGCCACCTTTGACGTGCGGCGTGGCCGCTGTCATGGTCTCGAAGCTGTAGTTGATCTGGCCGCCGATCAAGTCGGTGAGCAATGGCGCGCTGCCTTTGTAGGGGATGTGCAGTGCGTCCACATTGGCGCGCAACTTGAACATCTCCAAGGCCAGATGCTGCGCCGAACCGGCACCGGCCGAGCCAAACGAAATGCGGCCCGGTTGCGCTTTGCACCAGGCCACGATGTCGGGCACGGTCAGGGCTTTTTGCATGCTGCCAGCGATCAACAAATTGGGCGTCACGCCCACCATCACGATGGGCGTGAAGTCGCGCTCTACGCTGTAGCGCAGCTTGGGTTGCAGGCTGGGCGCCAAAGCGTGGCTGTTGATGTGGGCCATCAACAACGTGCTGCCATCAGCAGGCTGCTGGGCCACATATTCGGCGGCCAGGACACCGGCCACACCGGCCTTGTTTTCGACCAGTACTTGTTGGCCCCACATCGTGGTGAGCTTGGCCGCGACAACGCGCGCCAAAGCGTCGGTGCCACCCCCGGGCGGAAAGCCCACGATGATGCGCACGGCGCTGCTGGGCCAGGTTTGCGCAAAGACGCTGGGCAGGCCAATGCTGGCGACTGCAACGCCGCTGGCTTGAATGAATTGACGACGGTGCAAGGTCATGATGCTGCCTCGAAATTGCTCTTGTTAACCATTCACATGAGCGGCAAAATAATCCATGGCCGCAGCCACGCCACTGCCCGCAAGCGTCACGCCGCAGAGCTTCAAGCCCATTTCCACGCCGCTGAGCATGGCCATCAAGGTCAGGTCGTTGCTGTCGCCCAGGTGCCCCATGCGAAACATGCGACCCTTGACCTTGCCCAAGCCCGTGCCGAGTGACAAATCAAAGCGCCGGTGGATGAGCGCACGCAGCACATCGGCGTCCACGCCTTGCGGTGTGATGACACCCGTGAGCACGGGTGAATAAACGCCCGCATCTGCACACTGAATGGGCAGGCCCCAGGCGGTGACCGCTGCACGCACTGCGGCTGCCCAGCGCTGGTGACGGGCAAACGTGGCGGCCAAACCCGTGCCCGGCCCGTCGCCCAGCACCATGTCCAGGGCTTCGCTCAAACCGTAGAGCAAATTGGTGTTGGGCGTGTAGGGCCAATAACCGTCACGGTTCATGGCCACTATCTCGGTCCAATCCCAATAGGCCCGCGGCAAGGTGGCGCTTTTGCTCGCTTCCAACGCACGCGGTGAGAGCGCATTGAAGCTGATGCCAGGCGGCAACATCAAGCCTTTTTGTGAACCGCTGATGGCCACGTCAACACCCCAGGCGTCGTGCTGAAAGTCGGCGCAGGCCAAGCCTGAGATGGTGTCCACCATCAGCAATGCCGGGTGCTTGGCCGCGTCGATGGCGCGGCGCACAGCGGCGATGTCAGACGTCACACCGGTCGAGGTTTCGTTGTGCACCACGCACACGGCCTTGATGCTGTGACTTGCGTCTAACTTCAAACGTTGTTCGATCAGCGCGGCTTGCACACCGCAGCGCCAGCCCTTGGGCACGCCGGTGATTTCACACCACCCCGGCACGCCCATGAATTCGGGCTTCAGGCCCAGGCGCAGCGCGAGCTTTTGCCACAGCGCAGCGAAGTGGCCGGTTTCGAACATCAGCACATGGTCACCGCTGTTCAAGGTGTTGACCAAAGCGGCCTCCCAGGCACCCGTCCCCGAGGCCGGGTAGATGGCCACGGGGTGCTGTGTTTTGAAGACCTTGGCGATGCCGCCCAGCACCTTCAAACCCAGCGCGCCAAACTCGGGGCCGCGGTGGTCAATGGTCGGCAAACTCATCGCGCGCAAGATGCGGTCGGGCACCGGGCTGGGGCCTGGTATTTGCAAGAAATGGCGACCAGTGGGGTGCGAGTTCAGGGCGATCATGGCGGGAACTTTGGTGGCTTGGCGAGAGGCTTGGCTCAAGGTAACGCAGAAGGGGTTGCGCGGCATTGTTGCAGGCAGAATGCTGCGCAGGATTCAGTAGTTCCCACGTCAATCCTTACCCCCCAAACCATGGCCGACACCGCATCATTACTAGAAGAACCACGCGCACCGGCCACCGACATCAGCACGCGACTGGCGCAGCAATTGCGCGCCAATACACAGGGTGAGGTGCTGTTCGATGCGGCCTCGCGCGGGCGCTACGCCACCGATGCCAGCATCTACCAAATCGTGCCCGTGGGCGTGTTCGTGCCAAGCACTGACGCTGACGTGCAAGCCGCAATTAACATTTCACGTGATTTAAAGGTGCCTGTGTTGCCGCGCGGCGCGGGCACCAGCCAGTGCGGACAAACGGTCGGCGCTTGTCTTGTCATTGACACCAGCAAGCACCTGCGCAGTGTGCTCAGTATTGACGCCGACAAGCGCCAAGCCACGGTGCAGCCCGGCATCGTGCTGGACAACCTCAACGCGCAACTCAAGCCGCATGGCCTGTGGTTCCCGGTGGATGTGTCCACCAGCGCGCAGGCCACGCTGGGTGGCATGGCGGGCAACAACAGTTGTGGCTCGCGCAGCATTGCTTACGGCAACATGGTGCACAACGTGTTGGGGGCGGATGCTTGGCTGGCGGATGGCAGCGTGCAGCGCTTTGGGCCGGTGAATGAGTTGACCAGCCACGCTGCGCGCATTGCTGCTTTTGTGCGTGGCCTGGCCCTGCTGCACCACAGTGAGATTGAAGCCCAGTGGCCCCGCGTGCTGCGCCGCGTGGCGGGCTACAACCTCGACATCTTTAACCCTCGAAGTGAGCGACCGTACACGGCCGATGGCCATGTCAATCTGGCGCACTTGTTGGTGGGATCTGAGGGCACGCTCGCCTTCACCAAGACCTTGACGCTGAGCCTGAGCCCCTTGCCCAAGGCCAAGTTGCTGGGTGTTGTGAATTTCCCGACTTTTACTGCGGCCATGAACGCCGCGCAGCACATCGTCAAGCTTGGCCCCACAGCGGTGGAATTGGTCGACCGCACGATGATCGACTTGGCGCGTGCCAACCCGGCCTTCAGGCCCGTCATTGAAGCGGCCTTGATCGGCCAACCCGAGGCGATCTTGCTGGTCGAATTTGCCGGTGAGGAGCGCACCCCGCTGCTGCCCAAACTTGCCCAACTCATCGACTTGATGGGCGACTTGCAACTGCCGCGCAGCGTGGTCGAGATGACCGACGAAAACGCGCAAAAGGCGCTGTGGGAAGTGCGCAAGGCGGGCCTCAACATCATGATGAGCCTGAAGGGCGACGGCAAGCCGGTGAGCTTCATAGAAGACTGCGCTGTGCCGCTTGAACACTTGGCAGACTACACCGCAGCGCTCACCGAAGTGTTTACGCGCCATGGCACCCGCGGCACCTGGTACGCGCACGCCTCCGTGGGCACGCTGCACGTGCGGCCCATCTTGGATATGCGGCGAGACGGCGCGAAGAAGATGCGCGCCATCGCTGAAGAAGCGGCTCAACTGGTGCGCAAATTCAAAGGCGCCTACAGCGGTGAACATGGCGATGGCCTGTGCCGCGGTGAGTGGGTGCGCTGGCAGTTTGGCCCGCGCATAAACCAGGCCTTTGCCGACATCAAACACGAGATGGACCCGGGCAACCTGTTCTGCCCCGACCGCATAGTCAAACCGCCCAAGATGGACGACGGTGCGCTGTTTCGCTTTCCGCCCTCCAGTGCACCGCTGCCGTACAAAACCATCGCGCTCAAGCCCGCGCTCGACTGGTCTGCCTGGAACGTTCAGAACAACGCCGAGACCGAAGAAGTCAGCGCACCCGGCACGGGCGATGACAGCACCGGCGGCCTGGCCAAGGCCGTGGAGATGTGCAACAACAACGGCCACTGCCGCAAGTTCGACGCAGGCACCATGTGCCCCAGCTTTCGCGTCACGCGCGATGAAAAGCACCTCACGCGCGGTCGCGCCAACACGCTGCGACTGGCCCTGTCGGGTCAACTCGGCGCCGATGCCTTTACCGGCCCGCAAGTGCGCGAAGCCATGGACCTGTGCGTGGGTTGCAAAGGCTGCAAACGTGATTGCCCCACGGGCGTGGACATGGCGCGCATGAAGATCGAATTCAACCACCAAGCCAGGTTGCGGCACGGCTTGAGTATCAAAGACCGGTTGATTGCCAACCTTCCACGTTACGCGCACTGGGCCAGCCGATGGCCCTGGCTCTTCAACTTGCGCGACTCGGTGCCGGGCTTGGCAACACTGAGCGAGAAGCTGTTGGGGCTGTCCGCCCAGCGCAGTCTCCCGCGCTGGCGCAGCGACACCTTCTGGCAACAGGCCCACACATTGACCTTAGCAACACCTGAACAGGTGCTGACCGTGGCCAAGACGGGCAAAGCGGTGGTGCTCTTCGTGGACACCTTCAACGGCCACTTCGAGACACAAAACGCCGTCGCCGCCGTTCGCGTGCTGCACGCTGCGGGCTACACCGTGCACGTGGCACGGCGCGCCGGTGTTGAGTCGTCAAAACCCTTGTGTTGTGGCCGCACTGACCTGGCCGCTGGCCGTGTTGACGAAGCCAGAACCCAAGCCCGCGCCATGCAGGCCGCCCTGCTGCCCTTTGCTGACGCAGGCATCAGCATCGTTGGCCTGGAGCCCAGTTGCCTTTTTACCTTACGCGATGAGATGCTGGCCATGGGTTTGGGGGACGACGCGAAACGCTTGTCGAAGCAAGCCCTGATGTTTGAAGAATTCATCGTGCGCGAGGCCAGCGCTGGGCGCTTTGCGCCGCGCTTTGAGAGCAGCGCCGCGCCCATCGTTGTGCACGCGCATTGCCATCAAAAGGCCTTTGGCACGCAGAGCGCAGTGGTGCAAGCATTAGCCTTGATCCCCGGCGCCCAACCCCAACTCATCGAGAGCAGTTGCTGTGGTTTGGCCGGCAGTTTTGGCTACGAGGCTGCGCACTTTGATGTGTCGATGCAAATGGCCGAACTGAGCCTACTGCCCGCGCTGCGCAATGCACCCGCCGACGCCATCGTGGTGGCCGACGGCACGAGCTGCCGGCATCAGATTGCTGATGGCCTGCACGGCGCGCGGCAGGCGCGGCACCTGGCTGCGGTACTGGCACAGCATTTGGCAAGTTGAACGGCGACAAGGCAAGCCAAGGTCATCGCAAAGGTATCGCAAGAACGTGGGACACATGGCGAGTCGCGCAAACCTTTGAGATACCCCAAAAACAAGCTCAACACCAAAGCGAGCCAACACCATGAGCCAACTACCGCCAGAGCCCATCACCTTCTGGTTCGACTTCATATCGCCCTTTGGCTACCTGGCCAGTTTGCGCATCGATGCGCTGGCTGCGCGCCACGGCCGCACGGTGGAATGGCGCCCGCTCTTGTTGGGCATCACAGTGTTGAAAGTGATGGGCTTGAAGGCGATCCCGCAAACGCCGCTGAAGGGCGACTACGCGCGCCGACAAATCGCGCGGTACCTGCGTCGGCACAACATCACGCTTCAGCGCGACCCTGGCGCGCCACCCATGAACCCACTGCCAGCAGGTCGGCTTTTTGCGTGGCTGCGTGCGCACGAACCCACACACACACACGCCAAGCCCTTTGCCCAGGCTGCACTGCATGCCCATTGGGCATTGGGCAAGGACCTTGATCAAGCGCATGAATTGCGCGCGGCTGGCGCGCAGGCGGGCGTGCCGGAAAGCATCATCAACGCTGGCCTGAACGACCCGCAAGCCGCCCATCTGCTGCGTGCTGAGGTGGACGCTGCCATCACCAGCGGCGCCTTTGGCTCGCCATTTTTCATCGTTGACGGCGAACCATTTTTCGGCGTCGACAGCATGGAACTGTTGGACGAATGGTTGTCCTGCGGCGGGTGGTGACATCGCCGATCCCCCGGCGCCACCTGTGCTGCTCCGTAGTTTCCCTAGGACGCCACCGAACCTGTCGAAACCGGCGCCGCTCATTCGACCAGTCAGTGGAGAGGCCAACAAACACCACTCACACACCAGGAGACCATCATGCTGAAAACCATCTTACTCATCACGGCCGCCGCCTTGGCTGCGCTGCTGCTCTACGCCGCCACGCGCCCTGACAGCTTCCGCCTGGAGCGCAGCACCTCGATCAGCGCGCCGCCCGAGAAAGTGTTTGCGCTCATCAGCGATTTGCGCCAATTCAACGCCTGGAACCCCTTTGCCGCGATGGACCCGGCGCAGGTCATCACCTATGAAGCCAAGACCGCGGGCTTGGGCGCGGCCTACCGCTGGGTGGGCGACAAGTCAGGCGCGGGGCGCATGGAGGTGGCCGAAGTAAAACCCGCGCAGCGCGTGACCATGAAGCTCGATTTCAGCAAGCCCTTCGAAGCGCACAACCGCGTCGACTTCACCATCGAGCCGCAGGCCAACGGCTGCAAAGTCACTTGGGCCATGAGCGGCCCCAATGCCTATGTCAACAAACTCATGCAGGTTTTTTTCAGCATGGAAAAGATGGTGGGCGGTGAGTTTGAAAAGGGTTTGACTAGCCTCAAAGCGTTGGCGGAAGAAGCCTGATTACCGGCCTTCGCCCGCGTTCGCAGCCGCGTCCTTGGTCTCAAATCCAACCTCAGAGTTCATCGTGCACAAACAAATCTTCGTCAATTTGCCCATCAAAGACATGGCGCGTTCGCGCGCATTTTTCAGCGCGCTGGGCTACAGATTCAACCCGGCGTTCAGCAATGAAAAAGGTGCCGCAGTGGTCCTGGGTGAGAACCTTTACGCCATGATCCTGGTGCACGAGTTTTTTGCCACCTTCACCGGCAAACCGATAGCTGACGCGCATCACAGCACGGAAGTGCTGGTGTGCCTGGACTGCGCAAGCCGCACCGAGATCGACACCCTGGTGGCCAAGGCCGTGGCCGCAGGCGGGCGCGCGCCACGCGCCGCACAAGACCACGGCTTCATGTACGCCCATGGTTTTGAAGACCTGGATGGACACATCTGGGAATTGGTTCACATGTCGGGCACGCCACCAACCAACGTTTGACATGACACAAGGCGCTGACCATGTTTCAACTCGCTCACAAGATCACCCCTTTTCTCTGGTACGACACCCAGGCGCAGCAAGCCGCAGAGTTGTACCTGCGCGTGTTCGGCCAAGGCCGCGTCGTGCATCAGCAGCTTTGGGGCGCGGGCGGCCCGTACCCAGCAGGTTCGATGATGTCGGTCACGCTGGAGTTGCATGGCCAGACGCTCATTGCTTTCAACGGCGGGCCGCACTTCAAGCTCAATGAAGCTGCCTCGCTGTTTGTCACCTGCGACACCGCTGCCGAGGTCGACCACCTCTGGGAAGGCCTCACCGCCAACGGTGGCGAGCCCAGCCAATGTGGATGGTTAAAAGACCCCTTTGGCTTGTCGTGGCAAATCGTGCCCAAGGCGTTTTTACAGATGATGTCGGACACCGACGGCGCGCGCGTCACGCGCGTGATGCGGGCCATGATGGAAATGCGCAAGCTCGACCTCCCCACGCTGCAACGCGCTTACGACGGCGGCACGGGGCATTGAGCGCTGAGCGCCTGCCTTGCTGCCGAGCGTCTTGATGCCAACGCCCCCCAAACATTGACATGAGCAAGTCCGAACTCAGGCCCAAACCCAACTCCATCACCCTGGACAACCTGCGCCACTACGCCGTGGCGCGCAGCTTGTTCACGCCCACGACCTTGCCACGGGCCATCAACAAATTGGGCTTTGTGCAGGCCGACCCGATTCGCGCCCCGGCGCGTGCGCAAGATTTGACCCTGCGCCACCGCGTGACGGATTACCGCGCGGGTGACCTGGAGCGGCGCTACGCCACCCTGGCCATTGAAGAAGACTTTTTCGTCAACTACGGATTTTTGCCACGCACCACGGTGCAACTCATGCATCCGCGCACACCGCGCACCGTGTGGCCCAAAGCCCAGTGGAACAAGGCCCACGCCATGCTCGACTTTGTGCGGGCGCGTGGCGTAGTGCACCCGCGCGAAGTGGACCAGCACTTTGCCCATGGCAAGGTGAAGAACTGGTTTGGCGGCAGCACCAACGCCAGCACGCAATTGCTTGACGGCATGCACTACCGAGGCCTTGTGCGCATTGCAGGGCGCGAGGGCGGCGTGCGCACGTACGCAGCCAGCACCATGGCCGCAGCGCCTTCATCTGAAGCCATCGATGTCGCCCAAGCCGCTGCTGCAGCGATTGACGCGCTGATCGACGTGATCGTGCACAAGTACGCGCCGCTGCCCGAGCGCACCTTGGGTGAACTCGTCAGCCGCTTGCTGGGTGGTGGTGTGCCGCAATGGCGCGGGCAGCGTGCGGCGGCCTTGAAACGAGCCAAGGCGCGCTTGCCGTGCGCGACCATCGAAGGCGTCAACTGGCTCTGGGTTCCCGGCGACAACCCCGGCGCGAAGCGCTACGCAACTGGGCCATCAAGCGACGACGCGGTGCGCCTGCTCGCGCCTTTTGACCCCATCGTGTGGTGCCGTCGCCGCTTCGAGATGTTCTGGGGTTGGGCCTATCGGTTTGAGGCCTACACACCCGCGCCCAAGCGCGTGCGGGGCTACTACGCACTGCCGCTGCTGTGGCGCGGGCAGGTGATCGGCTGGGGCAATGTGGCAGTCAAGGACGGCGCCATGTCGGCTGAGCTGGGCTACGTGGCAGGTACCGCCCCACGCGATCGCCTTTATCAGCGTGAACTGGCTGGGGAGCTTGATCGCATGCGCAGCTTCTTGCAGTTGCGCGAAAGCTGAGCGTCGCCAAGTCACCAGGTCACTGGGTCACCAGATCGAAGCGGTCCAGTGCCATCACCTTGGCCCACGCCTGCACGAAGTCGCGCACGAACAACGGCAGGGCATCGTTGCAGGCATGGACTTCGGCCAGAGCACGAAGCTGGGAATTGCTGCCGAAAACCAAGTCGACAGTGGTGCCGGTCCAGGTCAGCTCGCCCGTGCTGCGGTCGCGTCCCTCGAGCACGCCTTCGGAGCCTGCCAAGGGATGCCATGACGTGCCCATGTCGAGCAAGTTGACGAAGAAGTCATTGCTCAGCGTGCCCGGCCGACGGGTGAAGACCCCGTGCTGGGATTGGTCGACATTGACGTCCAGGACACGCAACCCCCCGATCAACACGGTCATCTCAGGCGCTGTCAGCGTCAGCAACTGCGCTCTGTCGAGCAGCATTTCGGCGGCAAATGGCGCCAGTCCTTTGACGACATGGTTGCGAAAACCGTCAGCGGCGGGCTCCAGTGGCGCGAATGAAGGCACATCCGTCTGCGCCTGCGAAGCGTCAGTGCGGCCAGGTGTGAAGGGCACCGTCACTTGCTCGCCGGCCCGCATTGCGGCGGCCTCGATCGCGGCACCGCCAGCCAGGACGATGAGGTCGGCCAGCGAGATCTTCCGGTCGCCGTTGACCGGCGATGCGTTGAAGGCCCTTTGAATACCTTCCAGCGTCGTTAGGACTCCGGCCAGGACTGTCGGCTGATTCACATCCCAGTCCTTCTGCGGCGCCAGGCGGATACGCGCCCCATTGGCGCCGCCACGCTTGTCGCCTCCGCGAAACGTCGAGGCCGAGGCCCACGCCGTCCCGACCAGTTGCGCCACCGTGAGGCCCGAGGCCAACACCTGCGCCTTCAACGCCGCGATGTCATGGACGTCAACCAGGGCATGGTCCCGTGCAGGAATCGGGTCTTGCCAGATCAGCACTTCGCTGGGCACGAGTTTGCCCAGGTAGCGCGCCCGGGGGCCCATGTCGCGGTGCGTCAACTTGAACCAAGCGCGGGCAAATGCGTCGGCGAATGCCGCCGGGTCGGCCATGAAGCGCTTGGCGATTGCGGCATACGCCGGATCCTCACGCAAGGCCAGGTCAGCGGTCGACATCATGGGTGCATGGCGCAGCGTGGGGTCGTGGGCATCGGGCACCGTGCCCGCACCCGCACCGCCCGCTGGCGACCATTGCTGGGCGCCTGCGGGGCTCTTGGTCAACACCCACTGGTGGCCAAACAGGGTCTCGAAATAGCTGTTGTCCCACTGGATGGGTGTCGGCGTCCAGGCACCCTCCAGGCCACTGGTGGTGGTGTGCACGCCTTTGCCGCTGCCAAAGCGGTTGATCCAGCCCAGGCCCTGGGTTTCGATGGCAGCGGCTTCGGGCTCGGGGCCCACCTGCGACGTCGCGCCAGCGCCATGCGCCTTGCCAAAGGTGTGGCCGCCAGCGATCAAGGCCACGGTCTCTTCGTCGTCCATGGCCATGCGGGCAAATGTCTCGCGGATGTCGCGCGCTGAGGCCAGCGGATCGGGGTTGCCATTGGGGCCCTCGGGATTGACGTAGATCAGGCCCATCTGTACTGCGCCCAATGGGTTGGCAAGTTTTCTGTCACCGCTGTAGCGTTCGTCTCCCAGCCATTGGCGCTCGGGGCCCCAGTTGATGTCGGCCTCGGGCTCCCAGATGTCGGCCCGGCCGCCGGCAAATCCGAAAGTCTTGAAGCCCATCGAATCCAGCGCCACGTTGCCGGCCAGGATGAACAAGTCGGCCCAGGACAGTTTGCTGCCATGGCGTTGCTTGATCGGCCAGAGCAGCCGACGGGCCTTGTCGAGGTTGCCGTTGTCGGGCCAACTGTTCAGGGGCGCAAACCGTTGCGAACCGCTGCCCGCGCCGCCTCGACCATCGGCCACGCGGTAGGTGCCTGCCGAGTGCCAGGCCATGCGGACGAAAAACGGTCCGTAATGGCCGTAGTCGGCAGGCCACCAGGCCTGCGAGTCGGTCATCAGCAGACGCAACTCGGCGACCACAACGTCGAGGTCCAGACTCTTGAAGGCCTCGGCGTAGTTGAACTGCTCGCCCATCGGGTTGGACAGTGACGAATGCTGGTGCAGCAACCCCAGGTTCAGCTGTTCGGGCCACCAGTCCCGGTTGCTCCTGCCGCCCGCTTTGGCGGGTTCAGCAGCGCCACTGGAGAAAGGGCATTTCGATTCATGGGTTGACATACGCGGGCCTTTTTTGGCAAGGGTGGAGTAACGGAGAGCCGCAGTCTAGAAACCGGCTGACTATTTAGCAAATCAATCAACCGTATGACTTCAATAGCTATTTACTCACGCTCGTTCAGCGCGCGTTGGCGGCTTGAGCAAAGCGCACCGCAGGTGAGCAAAAGCGCCGACACGATGAAGCCGCGTTGCAAACCACCGGCGCCGTCGGCCACCCAACCCACCAGCACCGGGCCCACGATCTGGCCTGCGGCAAATACGACGGTGAACAGCGTGATGCCCGCAGGCCAGGCCGCCACGGGCAAGTTGTGCCGCACCAAGGCCGTGGTGGACGCGACCACCGACAAAAACACAGCGCCAAACAAGGCACCCGAGATAAATACCACCCCTGTGTGCGAGCTGAGCACGGGCAAGAGCGTGGCCAGTGCCAACAGGCCATTGAGTAAGGTCATTGTTTGGCCGCCGCGCCAGCGCTGCAACAACCTGGCCCATATCCACGAAGAAGCCACCACACCGGTGCCAAGCAAAACGTAAAAGCCGAGTTGCGCGCCATGGCTCAAACCTTGTTCGCGCAGCAACGTTATGACGAAGGTCATGTAGCCGATGTAGCCCAGGCCAAAGCCCGCGTAGCCCGCCAATCCCCAGACGAAGGGCTGCCATGCCACAGGCACACGCGGCGCACCGGGGTTGGGCGGCGCACGCAGCGCACCGGTGCTGACGGCCGTGCCTGCCGTGGCCGCCAAACACATGGCGCCCAGTGCCACCCAAGCCAAGGGCCAGGGCAGCGGTGGCACCAGTGCCGTGGCGGCGATGATGCCCAGGCCCGTGCCACCGTAGTACAAGCCCAGCACCAAACCGGCAGAGATCGGTGCGCCAATCCCCGGGCGAGTCATGTCAAAAGTTGATCTTGAAGTGACCGCAGGCAATGCGTTGGCCAAGCGAGCAGCCAACAAGCCCCCGGTGACAAAACTCGCGGCACTGGCCACGCCGGTGGCACCGCGCAAGATGAGCAACCAAAAGTCGTTGCGCGCCAATCCATGCAGCGCCATCAACAGCCCAGCCACCGCACCGCCTGTCAGCAAAACGGCGCGTGCATCAAAGCGGCGCAGTAGCCACGGCACACACAGGGCACCGAGCAGATAACCAGCGGCATTGGCGGTGTTCATGGCGCCAGCGGTGACGTAGCTCCAACCGAGGTCAGTGCGCATGGCGGGCAGCAAGAGTGCGTATGAAAAGCGCGCCATGCCCAGCGACACGGCTGAGGCGCAAGCCAACCCCAGCGCGGCGATCAGCGTGCTTGTCATGGTGGCTGGTGGGTCACCCGCAGCGTCGCGCGCCCAAGAGCGCAGCGGCCACCTCAGCAAACCCGGCGCCGCGTTCGCCCTGTGTGATGAAGGCCGGCCAGGTGTGCATCTGCTGGTCAAAGTGCATCACGTTGGCCACCCCCACGCTGAGCGCAAAAGCGCCAAACATGGTCTGGTCGTTGGTGGAGTCACCGACATAAACCCAGCGTGTCATTTCATTGTTTAACTCGCGGCCAAACAAGCGCTGCACCATCCAACGCGCGCCGCTCAATTTGTCATGCGCGCCGTACCAGCCGTTGATGTGAATGGAGCTGACGGTGGCCGTCATACCTTCTTCTCGCATCAGGGCCACAACCTGCGCAATGGCGGCAGCGGGCAAACGCGTGAATTCGCTGTGGTCGATGGCGATGTCGGTGACACGGCCGGCGCTGTCGCGTGCGCGCTGGGCGCCGCTGACCTCGCGCTCGATCCGCGCCAAGGTGGCCTGCAACCGCACCGTGTTGGCTTGGCGCGTGGGCTCGTCTTGCGCAAATTCCACCGTCACAGCGTCGTCAGCATTGCCGGCGCCCGACCTGTCAAATTCACGCAGCAAGGCCACGGCACCGTTCTCCGCCACGATGGTGTTCACCGGCCATGCGTCGATGCCTTGCAGCATGAAGTCCCGGCTCCATCCCATGGGGCGCCCGGTGATGGCCATGAGCGGCACACCCGCATCCATCAAAGCCCTCATCGCCACGCGGGCTGCGGGGTCGAGTTGGCCGTCTCGCGTGATGGTGTCGTCGATGTCGGTCATCACGCCAAAGACGTTGCGCAGATGGTCGGGCGACAGGCTCGCCAAGGCCACTGGGCGCCGGGGTTTCGGTTGGTTTCTGAGCGTGGTTGACATGTCGAGGCATTGGCGATTTTCTATGCCGTTGGCCAGGCGCCCAGCATGCGGCCCCGCGTCGCAAACACATCAGCCGAAAAACCCTGCCCTTGCCAGCGCAGCGCGCGGTTCATCACCAGGTCAAACAACCACGCGTTGTGGCGGCGCAGTGTTTGCAAAAGTGGTACCCAGCGCGCTGCTAAGAACCCCCTGTCGGCCAAGCGCTGGCTGGAGTAAAGCGGCATCAAGGCAGGGATGGGGTAGTCACTGCCGTAGAGCAAGCGGTGCTGCCATGGCGCGCCTGGGGCGCCCATGTGCAGCAAGGTGGCCAGGTCCGGCCCGGTGCGCGCGAGCTGGCCCAGGGCAGAAAGGTCACCCATTAACAGATTGACATGACGCGGCTCGTTCATCATGCGTTGAAAGAGCGAAAAATTGCTGCGCGCCGGGCCGTTTTTGCCTGCGTCAAGGTCAACCCCTGCTCCCATGGTGGCGCAGTGCGCCACGATCACACGCACGCCTTCGGCCAGCGCGTGGCGCAAGAGCAAGGGGTTGCCCAGCGCGTCGTCGCCCGCCGTGGCGCGTTCGTCGCCACCGTGCGTGATGAGCGGCAGCGCGTGCTGCACCATGGCGCGGTACATCGGTGTGCACAGCGCGCTGGCCGGGTTGATGCCTTGCGCGGCAGGAATCCACTTGATGGCACGTGCGCCTTGGGCCTTCGCCTGCGCAACAGCCTGTGCGGCGTCTGCCCGGTAAGGGTGAACAGACGCGGCCCATTCAAAACGATCGGGCCAACGCTGCGCGGCTTGCCAGCAGGCGTCATTCGAAACATGGAAGTGCGTCATCTCGGGCTGTAACTG
Organism: Rubrivivax sp.; assembly: GCA_043776165.1. Classification (GTDB taxonomy): domain Bacteria; phylum Pseudomonadota; class Gammaproteobacteria; order Burkholderiales; family Burkholderiaceae_C; genus Rubrivivax. The sequence continues at coordinate 31,329 of JAYVRO010000053.1, forward strand.
ACCTTGTTCGTTGTGAAACGAATCCATGGCCAGCAGCACCAGCTTCACGCCTGCGGGCAAGGCTTGCAGGCGTTGCAAAAGCGGGGCGAGGTAGGCGTTTGTGGAGCTGTTGGCGGTGCCTGTGTCGCGCGTGGCGCAAGAAGCGTTGATCAAGAAGTGGCTTTGAACGCGGGTGGCCACTTCGGGCCAGGGGCCGTGAACGTGGGCCGGTGTACCCACGGCAAAGAGGTGGGCGTGAACGTCCCACAGCGCGGTCATGTCGAACCCTTGCAGAGCTTCTTCCACCAAAGGGTGGGCCAACCATCGGTCAGTGTCTGGCGCCAGGCAGGGGTTGAATACACCTTCGTCAGGCCAGGCCCTGGTGCCGCCGATGGCGCCGGCAAGGGCCCCAACACCAGCAGCCCCGCCCCAGGTTAACCAGCGTCGTCGAAACATGTTCATGCTGTCATGATGGCTCACGCCTTGCCCTGATCCGAACCGCACTGCAACGAACCGCGCCACGTGATCGATTCTTTAACGCATCACATCAGCATGCCGCTGTGGCTGGTCACGCTGCTCGGCGTGCTTGCCGCCTGGAGTGTGCTGGTGCTGATCTTGGCGCCGGGCATGCGTTGGTTTTTGCGCCGGCGCATCAACCGCATGATCAATCGGCTCAACGCCACGCTGTCGATTGAGCTGCCGTCGTTCAAGCTCACGCGCCGCCAAGCGCTCATTGATCGTTTGTTCAACGACCCCAAGGTGCAGGCCGCCGTGCTGGGGCACACGGCCGCGAGCAAAGAGCCTCTGGACGCAGTGTGGGCGCGTGTGCGCAAGTACGTGCACGAGATCGTGCCGTCCTTCAATGCCTACATTTACTTTCGCATTGGCTACAGCTTGTCGCGCGCCATTGCACGGCTGCTCTACCGCGTGCGGTTTGGTTTTGCCGACGAGGCCTTGTTGAAGGCGCTGTCACCGCAAAGCACGCTGGTCTTCGTCATCAACCACCGCTCGAACA
>JAYVRO010000054.1:0-8339 GCA_043776165.1 Rubrivivax sp.
CACCGGCTACCGCACCGGCGATAGGCTGATCGACGGCGAAAAGAACTTCGTGCCTGACCAGTCGATCTACGACATGAACCTGAGTTACGGTGGCATCAAAAACGTCAAGCTCGCCGTGGGCGTGAAGAACTTGTTGGACAAAAACCCACCGATCTTTGTGCCGGTGAGCAACCAGTTCCAGGCCGGTTATGACATCACGCAATACGACCCGCGTTCGCGTTTTGTCTACGGTTCGGTGAACTACAAGTTCTGAACTTTGACCGTGAGTAACTTCAAACGGTAAAGCGCTTCCAGCGCCTCGCGCGGCGTGAGTGCATCGGGGTCGATCTGGTGTAGTGCCAGATCGACCTCGGAGCTTGTAAACGGTTGGGCCGATTCAGACGGCGCAGCAAACAAATCAATCTGCGCAGCACCTTGTTGCGCCTGGCGCTCCAGCGTCTCTAGCGTGTTGGTGGCTTGTCGCACCAGCGCCGCCGGCATGCCGGCCAGCCGCGCCACCTGCACGCCGTAGCTGCGGCTGGCGGGCCCAGGTTCGATCTGGTGCAAGAAGACGATGTCGCGACCACTTTCCACGGCACCCACGTGCACGTTTACGGCGCGCTCATGGCGCTGTGGAAAGTCGGTCAGCTCAAAGTAATGCGTGGCAAAAAGCGTGAACGAACGGTTGCGCTCATGCAGTTGCGTGGCGATGGCGCCGGCCAAGGCCAAGCCGTCAAAGGTGCTGGTGCCGCGGCCAATCTCATCCATCAACACCAAGCTTTGTTCGCCCGCGCTGTGCACGATGGCGGCGGCCTCGGTCATCTCCAGCATGAAGGTGCTCTGTGCGTTGGCCAGGTCGTCGGCCGCGCCGATGCGCGTGTGGATGGCGTCGATCGGGCCCAAGCGGCAAGCCGTGGCGGGCACAAAACTGCCCATCGCCGCGAGCAAGGTGATGAGTGCCACCTGGCGCATAAAGGTGCTCTTGCCGCCCATGTTGGGGCCCGTGATGACGAGCATGCGGGTCTTGGCGTCGAGCCTGCAATGGTTGGCGATGAATTCGCTGGCCCCGGTTTCTCGCAAGCGCGATTCGACCACCGGGTGGCGGCCTGCGTCGATGTCGATGCAAGGGTAGGGCACAAAGTCGGGGCGGCACCAGTTCAAGGTGCTGGCCCGTTCGGCCAGCGCGGCCAAGACGTCGAGCGTGGCCAGGGCGCGGGCCAAGTTGCCCAGTGGCGCCAAGTAGTCTTGCAACTGCGTGACCAAGGCTTCGAACAATAACTTTTCACGTGAGAGGGCGCGTTCTTGCGCTGACAGGGCCTTGTCTTCAAAAGCCTTGAGCTCAGGCGTGATGTAGCGCTCGGCGTTTTTGAGTGTTTGACGGCGCTGGTAGTCGCCGGGTACTTTGTCGATGCCCGAGCTGGTCACTTCGATGTAGAAGCCGTGCACCTTGTTGAACTGCACGCGCAGGTTGCCAATGCCGGTGCGGGCACGTTCCCGCGTTTCCATGGCGAGCAAAAACGCATCGCAATTGCGGTTGATGTTGCGCAGTTCGTCCAAGTCGGCGTCCACACCATCGGCGATGACACCGCCTTCGCGCAGCATTGCGCCGGGCTCTGTGGCGATGGCCTGCAGCAGCTCACCGATGCTCATGTCAGGCGTTAACGCGGTGCGCACTTCGTCGAGCAATCGGCAACCTTGAGGCGCGGCCGCGCGCAGTGCAGGCAAGCCAGACAGCGTTTCACGCAGACCGGCCAGCTCCCGCGGGCGCACTTGGCGCAGTGCGATGCGCGCGGTTAAACGTTCGACATCACTCACGTGGCGCAGGGCGTCGCGCAGGGGCTCGAAGCCTTGCGCCGTCAACTGCGTGATGGCGTCGTGGCGCTTTGTGGCGGTGGCGCGTTCTCGCTGCGGGTGCAGCAGCCAATGGCGCAGCAAGCGGCTGCCCATGCCACTGCGGCAGGTGTCGAGCAGTGACAAGACTGTGGGGCTGGTTTCGCCGCGCAGCGTCTGCACCAGCTCCAGGTTGCGTTGTGTGCTGGGTGGCAGTTCCAGCAGGTCACCGGCGCGCTCCACGCGCAACAGGCGCACATGCGCCATCTGCTGTGATTGCGTGTGCTCGGCATAACTCAAGAGCGCTGCGGCGGCGGCTTGCGCGGCCAACATGTCTTGTGCGCCAAAGCCTGCCAGGCTGGCCACGCGCAGCTGTTCACGCAGTTTGCGTTCACCCAGTGCGGCATCGAACTGCCAGGCCGGGCGCGCGTGGCGCATGGCGCGCGTTTGCGTGATGACAGCAGGCATGTCGCTGCCGTCAAAGAGCAGCTCAGCCGCGTCCAAGCGCGCAAGCCAAGTGGGCAATTCGCGCTCGGTGCACTCGGTCAAGCCCACCACGCCGCCCGACAAGTTCAGCCATGCCAAGCCCCAGCGCACGCCATCGGGAGCCGTGCTGCTGGGACGAGCACGTTGTCGGAACACAGCCAAGAGCAAGGTGTCGGCACGCTCGGCCATCAGTTCACTGTCGGTGACGGTGCCGGGTGTCACAACGCGTGTGACTTTGCGCTCCACCGGGCCTTTGGAGGTGGCCACATCACCCACCTGTTCAGCAATGGCCACGGCTTCACCGAGCTTGACCAGGCGCGCCAAGTAGGCTTCAAGTGAATGCGCTGGCACACCGGCCATGACGACAGGTTCACCGGCACTTTGCCCGCGTTGCGTGAGCGTGATGTCGAGCAACCTGTGCGCCTTGCGTGCGTCGTCAAAGAAGACTTCATAAAAGTCTCCCATGCGATAAAAAACAAGGGTCTCGGGAAACTCGGCCTTGATGCGCAGGTACTGCTGCATCATGGGTGTATGAGGCGGTTCGTTGGGGCGCGGTGCGATGTCGGTCACTGTTTTGTCGATTCTCAAGCGGACGGTTTCGTTGGATCGAAGCCGGATTGTTGAGCCCAGACCGTAAAGAGGTCGCGCAACTCTGGGGGCAGCTCAAGCACGAAGTCGAGGTCCATCGGATAGCTGTCCCCCAGGAAGTAACGCGTTGCGTCCAGCAGCACGTTGCCCTGCCGCGCATCTTTGCCCTTCTTGGAAGGATTGCGTTCCGGTTTGCGGCTCCGCCAAAGTTTGTGCACGGCCATCCAACGCGGATCGGGTGCGTACAGCGGGCAAGTTCCCGGCTTGTTTGTCGTCACCACGCACTGCACCGGCCTGCCACGGAGCAGCCATTCCTGCTCATCCAGCGTCGCCAGGGGCTCGAACGGCTCGTTACTCGGCAGCGGGTGGGTGCTGGGTGCGGCCAACAGTTGCACTTCGTAGCCTGCGTCGTTGACGGCTTGGTAGGGCTTGCGCTTGTTGATGGCATACGAACTGTCGATGCGCTTGAGCACGGACATGAGTGTTGCCCTGCTGCCCGCTGCCTGGTGCGGTGCCGGCGGCGCAATGGCCGCGAGCGCGACCTTGGTGTCCCGGCACCATGCCAAGTCGAAATCTTCAGTGGCCTCGTTACCCACCGGGAAGCGCGCGCCGCAGACCATTTCGTAGGAGGCGAATGCGTTGGTCCCTACGACCAGCACGTCATAGCCCAGCAAGCCATGGAGATCCAACTCGCGCAACAGGCGCCCTTGCTGCTCTGCCAGTTGGGGCAAACGCAGAGCTCGGCACAGCTTGACCCGGTCTTGAACCAGGGCGCTCAGTGATGCCCTGCGTGCCTGCAGGCGCGTGCGCTCCGCCGAGTACTCGGCGAACTGTCGTTCGGTCTCCACTGATCGCGGGCCCTGCGTGGTGCCACAGGCGGATGTGGACTTCTTGACCGCCAGGTAGTCCTTGCCGTTCTTGGTCTGCCAGAACATGCTGGTGGGCATCGCGTCGAGTTCGCGCTCAATGTCCACCAGCTGCCCGTAAGCCGCTTCAAGATTGGCAATCGAGCGCTGAGCGTCGGCAGAAAACGGGATGAAGTCTGTTTTCCGGTACGTCATAAGCCTTTGATTTTAAAACATTTCCACCTGAATTGACGAATTAGAAATCTAATAGGTGGAAGTCCGCCCAAAGCTTGCCGGAGAGGCACCTGCATCGCTGGTCGATACCGCTGCCACTCGACACCCCATCGCGCTATAGCCCCGCTGCGGCTTTTCCCACATCCGCAGCAATACGGGGCGGCCGGCGTTGACGAAGTCGATGATGCGCACATCGGTCATGTTGGCGTGCGTTCGGTGCAGGCGACCCGCGTACTGGAGTGGCAAACGTGATGCTGGTGGGTCAGGTTCCAATACTGTTCGCTTAGTAAAGGATCCGTTCGGGCTGAGCTTGTCGAAGCCCCGCCAGGCACTTCGACAAGCTCAGTGCGAACGGTACAAAGTGAACAGTATTGGGTCAGGTCCGCTGGGTCTTCGGCGCCAGCGATCAGACTTACGGCGTACGACGCGTGCGCGCTGCGTTGACCCACGAGGGCGTTGCCGTCAGCCGCAAACGCGTGACGCGACGGGGCCAGGCGTGATCCTCCACTCGGACCAAGGCAGTCAGAAGACTGTTGTCGCTATCGACAAAAGCTGTCTCGCCAAGATAGCGGGCCATCGTGGGTGTCTGGGGTGTCTGGGGTGATCGCAGCGGCGCCAACATTGGGCCGGATTGGTTGTCGTGTTTGTCTTGATTCACGCCAACATTGTCAACGGACTGAAAAATTTAACCGCATGCGTGGCTACATTCGCCACTGCTGTTTTTGCCTGCCGCAGCGCAAAAACCTGTCCACGCCGGGAAAGCCCATGACCCAACTGCAACTCTCCATCGCCACCACGGACTACGACCACTTTCGTGACTTTCGCTTTGGCCAAGTGAAGGCCGAGGGCATTGACCTGAACTGGCTCAACTTGGGCCACCACGAATGTTTTGCGCGCTTTACTTTGAACCGCGAATTTGACTTGGCAGAGCTCTCGTTCGCCAAGTTTGCAGCGCAAGTCACGCGGCCTGACAGCGACATCATTGGCCTGCCCGTCATCTGCTCAAGGCTCTTTCGCTTCAGCTCTTTTTATGTCAACAAAAAGAGCGGCATTCGCAGCGTCAAAGATCTTGCCGGCAAGAAGGTGGGTTCACCCGAATGGGCCCACTCAGCCGCCGTTTACATGCGCGGCTGGATGCACAACGAGATGGGTGTGGCCTTGCAAGACGTGCACTGGGTGCAGGCCGGCGCCAATGCGCCAGGGCGCGTGGAGAAGATCGAACTGCGTTTGCCGGTTGGCGTCAAGCTCACGCGCATTGCCGACAAATCACTGAGTCAGCTGTTGGCCGCTGGCGAGATCGACTGCGCCATCATTGCGCGCCCGCCCACCTGCTTTCTGGAAAATCACCCCGACGTGGTGCGGCTCTTCCCTGATTTTTTGGACATGGAAGACGAGTACTACACGCGAACCAAGGTGTGGCCCATCATGCACATCATCGCCATGCAAAAGCGCATCTTGTTGGACAACCCCTGGGTGGCGCGCAATCTGCTGAATGCCTTTCAGGAATCAAAGCGGCGCAGCCTCGAGCGTTTGCTCGACCCTGCTGTGTCACGCTACCCCGTGCCTTGGCTCACCAGCTACGCACGCAAGATGCGCGACCGTTTTGAAGGTGACTTGTTTCCCTATGGCATTGAAGAAAACAGGCCAACCTGGGAGCAGATGGCGCTGTACACGCACCAGCAGGGCATTGCTTATCGGCAGTTCACGCCGGAAGAAATTTTCCCCACCGGCATCATGACCAATGTCATTGTTTAACGACCCATGACCACTGCTGACATGTCCCTTGAAATCGCACCTGAAATGCTCGCCGATCTGGCTGCTGCCAGCCGCATCTTGGCCGCGCAAGGCGTGGTCGATGGGTTTGGTCATGTCTCCATGCGCCATCCTCTCGCGCCGCAGCGCTACTTGATGTCGCGTTCCCTGGCACCGGCGCTGGTCACGGCCGCCGACATCGTTGAGTACGACCTGGAAAGCCAGCCCGTCAACGCCCATGGCCGCAAGAGTTTTCTCGAGCGTTTTATCCATGGTGAGGTCTACAAGGCGCGGCCCGACGTGATGGCCGTGGTGCACAGCCACTCGCCTTCAGTCGTGCCGTTTGGTTTGGTGCGCGCCAAGATGGGCGCGATGTTTCACAACGCCGCTTTCTTGGCAGCAGGCGTGCCAGTGTTTGACATTCGCGCCAAGTTTGGCGCCACCGACATGTTGGTGGGCGACGGCGTAAAGGGCGAAGCGTTGGCCGAGACCTTGGGCACCAAAGACGTGGTCTTGATGCGCGCGCACGGCAGCGTGGCTTGTGGTCCGAGCCTGCAGACCGCCGTGTTCCGTGCCGTCTACACAGAGGTCAACGCGCGCATTCAACACTGGGCCACGGCCTTGGCAGCGGGTGAGCCATTGCAAGGCCTGGACGAAGAAGAAGGCGTGCTGGCCGACACGGTGAACCAAGGTGCTGGCTTGCGTGCCTGGGAGCTGTGGCGGGCGCAGATTCGTGAACAAACGGGCTGGTGATTGGGCGCCTTGGCTGCGCGGATCACATCAGGAAGCAACAACAAGCCGCGACGGCGTCATCACCAAATTCCAGGAACATCAACGTGTCATCCAACCTCGAACTGCAACAAAGCCTGAAGCAACAACTTGTTGACTGCATCCGCATGCTGGAGGCCGCAGACATCATTGATTACAACGGCCACGCCAGCATCAGGCTTGACGACGGCAACATGCTCATCAACATCGGCTCATGCCAGCGCAGCCGGCTCACGGTGGACGACATTTGCACCATCGACATGCAAGGCCAGGTGGTGGAAGGCGGCGGCAAACCGCCGCTGGAATTTCATTTGCACGCGGGCATTTACCGCGCGCGGTCCGATGTGCAGGCTGTTGTGCACGCGCACCCCAAGTGGTCGACGTTCTTGAGCATGACGGGCACACCGTACGCACCGGTTTACGCCCAAGGCAGCCTGGTTTACCCGGTGCCCGTGCTGGACTCACCCAACTCGATCAACAACACCGTGATGGCCGACCGCCTGGCAGCGACTTTGGGCGACAGACCTGCGGCGATGATGAAGTCGCACGGCGCTGTGACCGTGGGCAAAACCATCGTCGAAGCCTTTGTGCTGGCCAACTACATGGAAGAAAACGCCTACCGCCAGTACATGGCGTTGCAGATCGGCAAGCCCTACGAATTTGACGCCAAAGAGTTGGCAATGTGTCGCGAGAAGTTGTGGTCGCAGCCGCTCTTCAAACGTGCTTGGGATCATTTTCACGCCAAGCTGGCTTGAATCTAGGATGACTCTCTAGGGTGAATCGTTAGAGGCTTTGCTCCACCAGCCTGCGCAGTTCATCCGTCACTTCGGGCTCGATGCCAAACCAGGCTTTCCAGGCCAGCGGCCCCTGGTGCAAGAGCATGCCCAGGCCGCTGACCGTGGCGTTACCTCGGGCTCGCGCAGCCGCCAGAAAGGGCGTTTCCAGCGGGATGTAGACGATGTCGGCAGCGATGGCCTTGGCGGCCAATTTATCGAGTGACACATCAAGCACACCTTGACCAACCATGCCCTGGCTCGTGGTGTTGACGACCAAGGCTGCGCCGTCGATCACCTCGTTGCGGTCTTGCCATGTGTGGGCGCTCGCGGCTGAACCAAAAGTTGCGGCCAGCTCGGCCGCATGCGGTGCGCTGCGGTTGACAACACGCACATCTTGCACGCCCTCGGCGAGCAAGCCATAACAAATGGCCCGCGCACCACCCCCAGCGCCAATCACCACGGCAGGGCCATCACTGGCGCGCCACTGAGGCTGGCTTTGTTTCAGGTTGCGCATGAAACCAAAGGCGTCGTTGTTGCTGCCCAGCAAACTGCCATCGGCCCGCACCGTAACGCAGCTGATGGCGCCGATGAGACTGGCAGTTTCATGCACTTCATCGACCCAGGCCATGGCCGCTTGTTTGTGCGGAATGGTCAGGTTGCAGCCGGCAAAACCCAGGGCGGGCAGGGCGTGCAAGGCCGCCTGCAAGCCCTCGGGCCTGATCGCCAAGGGCAGGTAGCGGCCGTTCAAGCCTTGCTTGTCAAACCAATGGTTGTGAATGAGCGGCGAGCGCGAGTGCATGACGGGCCAGCCCATCACGCCGGCGAGCAGAAATTTGTCGTGAGCGGTCATTGCTTGCGCGCCCCCCTCAGTTGCTGTCGTTTTTGCGGATGCGCAGCGGTGCTTTTTTTGCCGGCACGGCGGCGGGCCCCATCGTGGCAGCACTGGTCGCAGCATCGGCGGCTGCACTGGCGGGTGCGCGGTGCTCATCAACAAAGGCATCCGTGGCATCTTGCACTTCGACATGAGCGGACGCGGCTGCACCCGGATGCGTCGGATCGGCTTCTTTGATGACCCGCGAAT
>JAYVRO010000055.1:0-8321 GCA_043776165.1 Rubrivivax sp.
CCTTTGAGCCAATCGAGCTTGGCGTCGGTTGATGCACCGTGTGCAGCAGCGCGCAGCAAGGCCGTGACTTGGGCTGCCGCTGCGGTGGTGGACAAGCGCCAACCGGTTTCGTCGCTGAGCACCAACGCATGCCTGTCCAGCAGGGCACGAACACGCCGAATCAGCAAGCGGTCAAGGGTGGCCAGGGCCACCGGTCGCCGGCCTTCATTCAACGCTTCAATGACCACACTCGCGGCGGCCTGCGCTTCGCTTTCAAGGTCGTCACACACCCAAAACGCAGGGGTTGGGACCTGTGCGCAACGCATGAACCATTCGAAAGGGTGGTCCCGAAGTGGGTCGGCATCAAGCAACAACGCCGGACCGTTGAATTGCGTCAGGAGCGAGTCGGCCAGTGGGTCAGGCCCGCCCATGCGCAAAGCCATCCAAGCCCCAGGCTGCATTGCGAATAGGGTGTCAGTGGATTCAGGCCTGCCCAGCGCCGCCCATGCTGTGGCCACTGCAAGCAAGCTGCCTTCCAATTGCGCAGGTTCACTGGGCCGAGGCAACGCTGCTTGTGCCTCTGCCCAAAACGCTGCCCGCAATGCAGGCTGACGGCTGGCCGCAGCACAACTCAACTGTTGTGCGGCGTTCAGCAGCAACGACACCAAAGTATCAAAACCGCGTGGGTCGCGGTTCGAAAGTTGCGAGCCCCCCGGCTGGTTAGCCAACAAAACAGTGGCGCGGATGCGGTCGAGGGCTTCGTCGCCAGTCAAGCCCTCTGATTCTGGCGCGTCGATGGGCGCCAAGCTCTGAGCCAGGGTCTGTGTTGTCTCGATGCGGGGCTGCCAACCACCCATTTGAGCAAAGGCAGCCCGCGCCAAGGGCAGCAAGGCTGCATAGGGCAAGAGCAAAACAGCGTCGCTCGTCGATACACCCCACTTCGCCAACCAAAGTTGGCAGCGCGCCGCCAACGCAGGCCAAACATTGACGGCGTTTAGTTCCGGGCCCAGTGTTTCGAGTTCTATGGTTGCCATAGGCAGACTGTGTCGGGTGGTGGCCTTGAACGGTGGGCCTGTGTGTCAGAATCATTGTGACGCGGCCGCAGTGCGACCCAGCCTGTCAAGCGAACGGAGACCCCATGAGTAGCGAAACCATTAAGCACGTCACAGACGACTCTTTCGACAACGACGTTTTGAAGTCCGGCATACCCGTTTTGGTCGATTACTGGGCCGAATGGTGCGGCCCTTGCAAGATGATTGCGCCCATCTTGGACGAAGTGTCCAAGGACTACGGCGGTCGCTTGCAAGTCGCCAAAATGAATGTCGATGAAAACAGCCAAGTGCCCGCCAAATTTGGCATTCGCGGCATTCCTACCTTGATGCTTTTCAAGGGCGGTGAACTTGCCGCAACTAAAGTTGGCGCCCTGTCCAAAGCGCAATTGACCGCTTTTCTTGACGGTCATCTATAATTTAGAATGACCCGGTCGGTGAGTTGCTGCTCAGCAGCAGCGGCCTACCGGCCAGTATCGCCACCACGCACCGACATCGTCGGCATGAACGTCGGCCCGAAAGGGCGGCCTGTGGAGTCGGCGCCCCACCCCATGTTTTGATGTCACCCAAAGGTGTTCTTGCACTTGGCGGGTAAGTCAGCAGCACAGTGGGCCGCCGCGTGATGATTGCCGCCCCTGGCCGGGCAGCGCACACCTCAAGGGGCACCGCCCATGCATCTGTCAGAACTCAAAGCACAGCACGTCTCCGAGCTCATCACCATGGGCGAGGCGCTGGAGATCGAAAACGTCGCCCGCTTGCGCAAGCAAGAGCTGATGTTTGCGATCATGAAAAAGCGCGCCAAAGCAGGCGAGCAGGTCTTTGGCGACGGCGTGCTTGAAGTGCTGCCAGACGGCTTTGGCTTCTTGCGCTCCATTGAAGCCAGCTACATGGCCTCAACGGACGACATCTACCTCTCGCCCAGCCAAATTCGCCGCTTTAACTTGCACACCGGTGACATGGTTGAAGGCGAAGTGCGTGTGCCAAAAGACGGCGAACGCTACTTTGCGCTGGTCAAGGTAGACCGCGTGAACGGTGCCACGCCGGAGGAAAGCAAGCACAAGATCATGTTCGAGAACTTGACACCTTTGTTCCCCAAAGAGCAGTTCAAACTGGAACGTGACATCAAGGCCGAAGAAAACATCACCAGCCGCATCATTGACCTCATTGCGCCCATCGGCAAAGGCCAGCGCGCCTTGCTGGTGGCCCAGCCCAAAACGGGCAAGACGGTGATGATGCAGCACCTGGCACATGCCATCGTGGCCAACCACCCCGAGGTTCATCTCATCGTCTTGCTCGTCGACGAGCGCCCTGAGGAGGTGACTGAAATGCTGCGCACGGTGCGAGGCGAGGTCATCAGTTCGACCTTTGACGAGCCTGCAGCGCGCCACGTGCAAGTGGCCGAAATGGTAATCGAACGCGCCAAACGCCTGGTCGAGTTGAAGAAGGACGTGGTCATTCTTCTGGACTCCATCACCCGGCTTGCGCGTGCCTACAACAACGTCTTGCCGTCGTCTGGCAAAGTGCTGACCGGCGGCGTTGATGCCAACGCCTTGCAGCGCCCGAAGCGGTTTTTTGGTGCAGCACGCAATGTTGAAGAAGGCGGCTCGCTCACCATCATTGGCACGGCCCTGATTGACACCGGCAGCCGCATGGACGAGGTCATCTACGAAGAATTCAAGGGCACGGGCAACTGCGAAATTCATCTGGACCGCCGCATGGCCGAGAAACGCGTTTACCCGTCGATCTTGATCAATAAAAGCGGAACCCGACGCGAGGAGTTGTTGCTCAAACCCGAGATCCTGCAAAAGACCTGGATCCTGCGCAAGCTGCTCTACCCGATGGACGAGATCGAATCCATGGAGTTCATGCTCGAGAAAATGAAACAGAGCAAGAACAACCTCGACTTCTTCGACATGATGCGTCGTGGCGGATAAGCGCTGCGGGCCAGCCGTTTAACGCTGGCTATAATTTGCGGTTCCCCGCAGCCCCCGGAAAGTGCGCTGGCACGCCAGTGTGGCTTCCACCAACGATCAGAACGGACCAGACTTGTTATGAAAGACGGCATTCACCCCAACTACCGCGACGTGTGCTTCGTCGACCTGTCCAACGGTTTCAAATTCGTTACGCGCTCATGCCTGACGACCAAAGAAACCATCAAGATGGACGACGGTCGCGAGCTGCCCTTGATGAAGGTGGAAAGCACCAGCGAGACGCACCCTTTCTACACCGGCACGCAAAAGAGCATTGACAATCTGGGCGGTCGCGTCGAGAAGTTCCGCAACAAGTTTGCGCGCGTTGGTCTGAAAAAATCGGCTCCTGCCGCTGCACCGGCAGCAACGGAGTAAGCCTGTTTTGGCTTCGTTGACAAGGCAGCTTCGGCTGCCTTTTTCTTTGTCTGCTGCGGCATCATGTCAACCGTGAACACCATCTCCCCCGCCTTGGTGACCGAGCGTGGCGCAAGGCGCCTTCCGCGTGTGGCTTTGCTTTTGCTGTGCGCTGCCTACGTGTTGCCGGGACTGTTCGGGCGCGATCCATGGCGCGGCGCCGATCTGCTGAGCTTTGCGCAGATGTTGGGCATGTCTGCCGGCCACAGCACATGGACGCAACCCACCCTGGGCGGGCAGCCCGTGCTCGACTTCAGCTTGCTGCCCATCTGGCTCGGAGCGGCGGCCATTTCGTTGCTGTCGCCCTTCATTGACGCGGCCCTGGCTGCACGCATTCCATTCGCCCTGCTGCTGGCGGCAACACTCAGTTTGACTTGGTACGCCACCTTTCACCTCGCGCTTACCGACAACGCGCAGCCGCTGCCTTTCGCCTTTGGGGGCGAAGCAGACCCCGTGGACTACGCACGCGCGATCGCTGACGGTGCGCTGTTGGCGATCATCGCCACCCTGGGATTATTGCAACTGGGCCACGAAACGACGCCAGAGCTGGTGCAACTTTGCGGCGTCAGTCTCTACCTCTACGCTATGGCGGCCGCGCCATGGCGGCATTGGGGACCGCGCTGCGCCTTGATGTTGGCGCTGCCCGTATTGGCAGCCAGTGGTGCCCCCAGCGTGGCCATGGTGTTGGGTGTCGGTGGCGTTGTCGTCTGCCGTCGCTCGGCCTTTCCAGAGGTAAGAAGGTTTGCGATCTGGATCATCGCTGCAACCTTGATTGCGGCGATGCTGGCCACAGTACTGGGTGCTTGGCGTTGGCGCGCCACCGCCTGGGAGCCGAATCTGGCCTTCATCATTGCTCGTCAGTGGGCCTGGTTTTTGTGGCCAGCCTGGCCTTTTGTCATCTGGACGCTCTTGCGTTGGCGCACGCACCTCGTCCACAGGCACATTGCGGTGCCACTGCTCACTGTGCTGGTGGCACTGGGGTCAAATGTGCTGATGGGTGGCTCTGATCGGGCGCTGTTGCTGGGGTTGCCCGGCATGGCAGCCCTGGCGGCGTTTGCTTTGCCGACATTCAAGCGCAGCACCACGGCGGCCATAGACTGGTTGTCGATGTTTTTCTTCACGCTGTGGTCGCTGACGATCTGGGTCATCTTTGTGTCCGTCCACACAGGCGTGCCGACACAGCCTGCAGCCAACGTTGCCAAGTTGGCGCCCGGGTTTGAAGCGCCCTTTTCCTGGTTCATGGTGGTGTGCGCAGGGGTTGGCACTGCGGCCTGGTTCGGCTTGGTTCGTTGGCGCACGGGCCGCCATCGCGAGGCGCTGTGGAAAAGCCTGGTGCTGCCTGCCAGCGGCGTGGTGCTCGTCTGGTTGCTGCTGATGACCCTGGGCCTGCCGTTGCTGGACTACGCCCGAAGCCAACGGCCCTGGCTCGCCAGTCTGGCAAAACATGTTCCCGCTGGAGAGTGTTTGTTTGTTCCCGATGCGAGCGCAACAACGCTGGCTACGCTCGACATCAGCGGTCGCTACCGAGTCATCACAGCGGCAGCGAATGAGACTTCGCTTACCTGCCAATACTTGCTTCGTGTGACGCGTTCAGGACGCGGCAAAGCGCCCAACGCCGAGTGGCAACGCGTGGCCGAATGGCGACGCCCCACCGAGCGCGAAGAAGTCTCGCTGCTCTATCGCCGCGTGCCTCGGGCAGACTGACACCCTCCTGCCGCTCAGATTTAAGTCATCGGTTCTTGCGTCCCGCGTCGGCGCGCACGCATTGCAGGAAAACTTAGGCAAAACTGCGCTCCAAGGCCAAGCTCGCTGACCACTGTGACTTCGCCGCCATGGCGCAACATCACATGCTTGACGATTGACAAGCCCAAACCCGTGCCTCCAGTGTCTCTTGAGCGGCTGTCGTCGACGCGATAAAAGCGCTCTGTCAACCGCGCCAGATGCTCACGGGCGATTCCTGGCCCGTTGTCGGTGACAGTGATCTGCGCGCCACCTTGGTCCCGCCAAGTCCAGATCACATCTATTCGCCCGCCTACCGGTGTGTATCGAATGGCATTGGTCAGCAAATTGCCAATGGCGCTCAACAACTCTTGGTCGTTGCCCGCGAGCTCGGCGTCGTCAGGCGCCTTGCAGTTGATATCGTGACGCCCCACCGACAAAGCAAGTGCATCGGCATGAGCCCGGTGCATGAGATCAGCAACGGGCAGCCATTGATCCGACGCGGGACGCGGGCTTCCTTCAAGCTGCGCCAGTGTTAGCAGATCAGCCACCAACAGTTGCATGCGCGAGGCCTGCTGCGCCATCAACCCAAGCACATGCGAGCGCTCCTGTTCACTGAGTGGCAAGCGCGCCATCGTCTCGATGAAACCGGCCAAGACCGTGATCGGCGTTCTTATCTCATGTGAAACGTTGGCCACAAAGTCGCGCTGCATCGATTGAGTTTGCTCACGCTCGGTCATGTCTTGCGACAAGATCAACTTCAAATCATCTCCGTAGGGCCGCACAAGGACATTCAGAGGCCGCTTGTCGCTGCCCCCCGCGATCTGGATGGAGTCATTGAAGTCCCCCGTTTGCAGGTAAGCCACGAAATTGGGGGAGCGGACCAAATTCGTGATCCGCTGGCGTAAGTCGCGTACGGGATCGAGCCCGAAATGATCTGCCGCCACGGAATTGCACCAAGTGATTTGATCATTGGCGTCGAGCAGAAGCACGCCATTTGGCGAGGCTTCAATGCCCGAGAGAAATTGGCCGTTTTGACGGCGTTCCATGTCGATGGCGAGGTCCCGTGAGCGCAGGGCGCGCTCAATGCGGTAGGCCATTTCACCCCAGCGTCCGCTATCACGCGGCGCCGTGGTGGCGACATCGCCGCGAAGCCACAACATGAGACGATCACCACGCCAAGTGTCAGAAAACAAGGCCGCAGCTGCACCCAAAGCCGCACCCGCCCAAGCCCCAGTCTCGGCACTGTTATAAAAACTCCCCAGGATTTGTCCCGCCACGCCGCCCAGGGCCATGGCCGACCATAAAACAAGTGCCCGCGAAAGAAGCCATGACATGGTTGGCGCGGAAACCTCGCAACTCAGCTGGTGACGAGGTCGGCATGCGCACTCATGCGGTAGCCAGCGCCCCGAACAGTCTCGATCAGCCCACCACAATGCGCTGGTGCCAAAGCTTCACGCAATCGCTTGACGTGAACATCCACCGTTCGTTCTTCGATAAAGACATGGTCGCCCCAAACCCGATCCAGCAACTGTGCGCGGCTGTGTACACGTTCTGGGTGACTCATGAAAAAGTGCAGCAATCGAAACTCGGTGGGGCCTAGTTTGACAAGGCACTGTTCGCTGCCAATTTGGCGAGTCACTCGGCGCGTTACCGGGTCCAGTCTCAGCCCTGCCAATTCGACAGCGGTTTCCAACGCTTCAGGCGCATTTCGCCGAAGCAGTGACCGGATACGCGCCAACAGTTCATTGGGCGAAAACGGCTTGGCAATGTAGTCGTCTGCGCCGGTGTCGAGGCCGCCAACTTTGTCGGCCTCTGCAGCACGCGCCGTCAACATGATGATGGGTAGATTTCGCGTACGGGCGTCGGCGCGCCAACGCCGCATCAATTGCAGCCCAGAAACCCCGGGCAACATCCAATCTAAAAGCACCAAATCAGGCAACGCCGCGTCCACTTGGCGCTGGGCGCCATCGGCATCAACGACCACCGTGGCGACATGCCCAGAATGACGAAGATTCATGGCAATCAACTCGCCAATCGCGCTCTCGTCTTCCACAACCAAAACATGCGCCATGCTGTGTTTCCGATTTGAGGATCAACGAACGACGTCTTCGACATCTTTTAGCGATGTGTGCCTGACGTCGGTTCCTTTGACCACATAGATGATGGCTTCCGCGAGATTCTTGGCATGGTCGCCAACACGTTCGATTGCTTTGGCCACAAAGACAAGATCAATGCACGACGAGATGGTGCGCGGGTCTTCCATCATGTACGTGATGAGTTTGCGCAGCAATCCATCGAACTCTTGATCGATCTGATCGTCCTGCTTCAACACTTCCAAAGCCCTTGCAGTGTCGAGCCTTGCAAATGCATCCAACGCTTTACGCAATTGAGAAACTGCGAGATCGGCCTCGAAACTCAGGTCCGCAACAGGCAAGCGCATACGCAATGAGACACCAGCGTTGATCAGTTTGAGCACTGTGCGCGCCACCCGCGCCGCCTCGTCGCCGACGCGCTCCAGATTGGCAATGGCTTTGCTAATAGCAATGAGCAGTCTCAAGTCGCGTGCGGTGGGTTGGCGCCTGGCAATGATGGCCGAGAGATCGCGATCAATCTCCATCTCCATTTGATTCACGCGTGCTTCATCGCGCTGTACTTGCTCGGCAGTTTCTGCACTAAAAGTTGTAAGTGCCACCATGGCTTGCGCTAATTGAGACTCGACCAATCCACCCATTTCTAGCACGCGATTGGATATACCGCTGAGTTCGGCGTCAAATTGGGTTGACAAGTGTTTTTCAGTCATGTGATGTTCCCGTCAAGATCAGCCAAAACGCCCAGTGATGTAGTCCTCTGTGTCCTTCTTTTTTGGTTTCATGAAGAGTTCCGATGTCGCTCCGAATTCAACCAAGTCACCCAGGTACATGTAAGCTGTGTAGTCGCTGCATCGGGCCGCTTGCTGCATGTTGTGAGTGACGATCACAACGGTGTAGTCGGCTTTGAGTTCGTGAATCAACTCTTCAATCTTGCCCGTTGATATGGGGTCCAACGCGGAGCAAGGCTCGTCGAGTAACAATACTTCGGGCTTGATGGCGATGCCCCGAGCAATACAAAGTCGCTGTTGTTGCCCGCCCGACAAACCTGCACCACTTTGGCTGAGTTTGTCTTTGACTTCTCCCCACAAGGCAGCCTT
>JAYVRO010000056.1:0-2525 GCA_043776165.1 Rubrivivax sp.
GGGTACTTGCTGATGCTGATGCGCAGGCGGTGGGTGCTGTGATGCATGCACTGCCAACACCACTGGTCGCGTCAAACGTTATTCTTTCGCTCGGAGACCATGAGGTTTTGCAGACCGTTTCGATGACCTTGCCCGCCGGCCAGTGGTTGGCCATCGTCGGCCCCAATGGCGCGGGCAAGAGCAGCTTGCTCACCGTGTTGGCAGGCCTGCGCGCGCCCAGCGCAGGCCACGTGCAGTTGCTGGGCCGCAACTTGGCAGACTGGCCAGCCGCGCAACGTGCGCAGCACTTGGCGTGGTTGTCACAACAAGGCCAGGCCGAGGGCGACATCGCAGCCATCGATGTGGTTCGCTTGGGGCCCATGGCGCAGCACGGCTGGTTGGGCGCACCGAGCTTGGACGACGAAGCTGCTGTGCTGGCCGCGATGCTGGAAACCGAGTGCAGCGCTTTTGCCTCGCGCCGCCTGAATCAACTCTCGGGCGGGGAACGCCAGCGGGTGCTCTTGGCACGCGTGCTGGCGAGCAGCGCGCGCGTGCTCTTGCTCGACGAGCCCAGCATACATTTGGACGCGCCGCACCAGCGCGCATTGATACGCAGCGTGCGCCAGCGCGCCGACGCCGGTGTGGCGGTGGCCACCGTGCTGCACGACATCAACCTGGCGCTGCTGGCCGACAGCATTTTGGTGATGGCCGGTGGCCGTGTGGTGGCGCAAGGTGCACCGCAGGATGCTGCGCTGCAAGCAGCGCTCATCACGGTGTTCGAAGGCGCCTTCAGCATCGAGCGCTTGACAGTCGCGGGCCAAGCGCGATTGGCGGCCATTCCTACGCTCCTGAACGACTCATCATCAAGCCCATGAACCCCGGTCCCCAACGCATTGTTTGCCTGACTGAAGAAACCACCGAGTGGCTGTACTTGTTGGGGCAAGAACACCGCATCGTAGGCATCTCGGGATACACCGTGAGGCCGCGCCGCGCACGCCAAGAAAAGCCCCGAGTGAGCGCTTTTCTTGATGGCAAGATCGACAAGATCGTGGCCCTGGAGCCCGATCTGGTGATTGGTTTTTCAGACATGCAAGCGGCCTTGGCCGACAAGCTCATTCGCGCTGGTCTGAACGTCTTCATCACCAACCAGCGCAGCGTGGCCGAAATCGTGCAGACCATGCGCTTGGTAGCGGGCCTGGTGGGTGCGGTCGACGCCGCCGAAGCCTGGATCAAAAACAATGCAGCCCAGCAGCAGCTCATCTCAAACGTTGCTGCTGCCTGGCCGCGCCGACCGCGCGTGTACTTTGAAGAGTGGGACGAACCCATGATCAGCGCCATTCGTTGGGTCTCGCAGCTCATCGGCATGGCCGGCGGTGTGGATGTATTTGAAGAACTGGGCCACAAGGCCTTGGGCCGTGACCGGGTGATCGCCGACGCTCTGGAGCCGGTGCGCCGCGCGCCCGACATCATTGTGGGCAGTTGGTGTGGCAAAAAATTTCGACCCGAAAAGGTCGCCGCCCGTGACGGTTGGGCCGAAGTGCCCGCAGTCAAAAACCACGCCTTGCACGAAATCAAGTCCTGCGACATCCTCCAGCCCGGCCCCGCCGCTTTGAGCGACGGGTTGGCGCAGTTGCACCGAGTCTTTGCTGATTGGGCTGCGCGCTGAGGGGCTTCAAAAAAGGGGCGCGTCATGCAAGGTCACCTTTCTCGATGGGTCATGTTGTTGCTGTGCTTGGCGGGCGCTGTGCTGCTCGCCGCTTGCGCCACACCCAAACCAATGCCAGCGCAGCCGATGGGCTTGTTGGACGACAGCCTCTTTGCCGCACCCAGCGTGCGTGTATCGGCGCGCGATGTGTTTGCGCTGAGTGACAACATGCGCCGTTATTTGCATGAAGAGATGGCGCCGCACGTGCGCGCGCAGGGTCCAGAGCGCGCGCTCTTGAACGCGCTGTATGCCAAGAATCAGCTGAGGCTCGATTACGACACCACCATGACACGCAATGCCGCCGAGGCATTCAGTGTGCGTTCTGGCAACTGTTTGTCGCTGGTCATCATGACGGCCGCTTTTGCTCGTGAGCTGAACATGGCGGTGCGCTTTCATAACGTCTTTGTGGACGACACCTGGGAGCGCAGCCGTGACCTCTACTTTTTCATCGGCCACGTGAACCTGGCGGTCGGCCTCAAGCCCAGCAACGGCTGGAATGGCAGTTTTGGCCAGAGCTGGACAACCATCGATTTTTTGCGCGGCCAAGACCTCAAAGGCCAACGTCTGGAGGTGATCGAGGAGCAACGCATCGTGGCCATGTACATGAACAACAAGGCCGCCGAGGCCCTGGCGCACGGGCAGTTGCACGACGCCTATGCGTGGGTGCGCGGCGCCATCGCGCAAGACGCTGATTTCACAGCTGCGTACAACACGCTGGGTGTGGTGTACCAGCGCCAAGGCGCATTGAGCCACGCCGAACGCGCCTTGCGCCATGCCCTGGCTCGCGAGCCGGGCAACTTGCACGCCATGGGCAACCTGGTGTTGACGCTCAAACGGCAAG
>JAYVRO010000057.1:0-2524 GCA_043776165.1 Rubrivivax sp.
GGCGCGGCGCTGGGGCTGCTGTGGCCCCGCAAAGGAACCCATGAAATTCATCCTCCGTGCGTTGCTCCTCTGTGCCGCGCTGCAAAGCACCAGCTGGGCCGCTGCGTTCGACCTGCAAGGCCACCGCGGCGCGCGTGGCTTGATGCCCGAGAACACCTTGCCCGCCTTTGCGCTGGCCTTGTCGTTGGGTGTGACGACATTGGAGATGGACATCGTCATCACACAGGACGGCCATTTGGTGGTGAGTCACGACCCCGTGCTCAACCCCAACATCGTGCGCGGGCCTGACGCCAAGTACGTGACCAGTGGGCAGGCCATCAACACGTTGACTCTGGCGCAGGTGCGCAGTCTGGACGTGGGCCGCATCCAGCCCGGTACGCGCTACGCTGCCAGCTTTGCTCAGCAACAGGCGGTGGACGGCACGCGCATGCCGCTGCTGACTGAAGTGTTTGCGTTGGTCAAGAGGGCAGGCAATACCCAGGTTCGTTTTGACATCGAGACCAAGATGTCGCCGCTCAAGCCGCATGAGACCTTGCCGCCTGCCGAGTTTGCGCGAGCGCTGATTGCGGTGATTCGTGAGTCCGGCATGGCCGAGCGCGCAACCATCCAATCCTTCGACTGGCGCAGCTTGCAAGTGGTGCAAAAAGAGGCGCCTGAAATCGCCACGGTCTACCTCACGGCCCAGCAACCGTTTTTGGACAACGTGGGTGCAACCAGCCCCGAGCCATCACCTTGGACGGCAGGCTTCCGCTACGCAGAGCATGGCTCGGTGCCCAAACTCGTCCACGCCGCCGGGGGCCGCATCTGGGCACCTTTTTTTGGTGACCTGGATGGCGCCAAGCTGGCACAGGCCAAAGCACTGGGGCTCACGGTGGTTCCTTGGACTGTCAACAATCCGGCAGACATGAACCGCCTCATGGACATGGGCGTTGACGGCCTCATCAGCGATCGGCCTGATCTGGTGCGAGAAGAGATGAAGCGCCGGGGCATGGCGCTGCCGCTGGCCACGCCTGTGGCGCCCTGATCGCTTCGATCGCCTGGAAACCCAGAAGCACTCAGCGCTCGCGTTATCTCAAACGTTACGCCGTTGGTAACTTGTGATCTTTGAACTGCTCGCGCAGCTTGTTCTTTTGCATCTTGCCGGTGGCGCCCAGCGGGATGGCGTCAACAAACACCACATCGTCCGGGGTCCACCACTTGGCGATCTTGCCGTCAAAAAACGCCAGCATCTCGGCCACTGACACATTCGCGCCGGGCTTCTTCACCACCACCAACAAGGGCCGCTCATCCCACTTGGGGTGGAACGCGGCAATGCAGGCGGCGATGGCCACGGCCGGGTGCGCCATGGCGATGTTCTCCAGATCAATCGAACCGATCCACTCGCCACCGCTCTTGATGACGTCTTTGCTGCGATCGGTGATCTGCATGTAGCCCTCGGCGTCGAGCTTGGCGACATCGCCCGTGGGGAACCAGGCACGGCCTTGTGCGTCGATGATCAGTGGGTCACCGCCCTCGCCCTTGAAGTACTGCGCAGCAATCCAGGGCCCACGCACCAACACATCACCTGATTCGTTAGCGCCAAAGGGCAACTCTTCACCGGCTTCGTTCACGGTCTTCATGTCCACGCCGTAAACCACTCGGCCCTGTTTGGACATCACGGCGTAGCGTTCTTCCTTGCTTTGCGCGTGGTGCTGCGCCTTGAAGCTGCCCACCGTGCCCACGGGGCTCATCTCGGTCATGCCCCAGGCATGCAGCACATGCACGTTCAGCTCATCACCAAACTTGCGCATCATGGCCTGTGGGCAGGCCGAGCCGCCTATCACCGTGCGGCGCATGGTGCTGAACTTCAGATGGTTGGCCTCTACGTGGGCGAGCAACCCTTGCCACACTGTGGGCACGCCGGCTGAAAGCGTGACGCCTTCAGTTTCGAACAACTCGTAGAGCGATTTGCCGTCCAGCCCAGCGCCGGGGAACACCAGCTTGGCACCCACCATGCAAGCCGCGTAAGGCAAGCCCCAGGCGTTGACGTGGAACATGGGCACCACGGGCAAGATGACGTCAGCCGCACCCACGTTCAACGCATCAGGCAAGGCGATGGCAAAAGTGTGCAGCATCGTGCTGCGGTGGCTGTACAGCACGCCCTTGGGGTTGCCCGTGGTGCCCGAGGTGTAGCACAGCGAGCTGGCGGTGTTCTCGTCGAAAGTGGGCCACTCGAACCGGTCGTTTTGCGCTTCGATCAAGTCCTCATAACAAAGCAGGCCGGGGATCAACGCTGCCACGTCGGGTGCTGGCATGTGTGCACGATCGGTCATGGCCACAAAGTGTTTGACCGTTGACGTGCGTCGCGCAATGGCTTGAATGACGGGCAAGAAGGTCATGTCAAAAAACAGCACCTGGTCTTCAGCGTGGTCAGCGATGTAGATGATCTGGTCAGGATGCAAACGCGGGTTGATGGTGTGCAACACGGCACCCGAGCCCGAAGCGGCGTAATACAGCTCCATGTGGCGATAGCCGTTCCACGCCA
>JAYVRO010000058.1:0-2518 GCA_043776165.1 Rubrivivax sp.
GATGCCTCTCTTGTGCAGCCGCACGACTTGCTTGCGCCTCTCATGCAGTTGCTCAAGTGTTTGTCTTCTCGCGTTCTCTTTTTCCTTGACACTTCGATCGCAGATTCACCAGAAAATTCATGTGTGATCTGGTCGGATCAATTGCCAAGAGGCAGATGTTCGCCGAGTGGCGTCCTGCACCACTGTTCAACAGCGCGCAAAGCGTGAAGTTGGCATTGTGAATAAGTGCCCGCAAAGCGTGACCAAGAACCCCTGCTGAGGGTCAGAGGTCGTCGACGCCCAACGCTTGCAGGCGCTGTCGAAGGCGTGCCACCTGCTCGATCAAATCGGCCGTCAGCGCGGCGAGCTGCGGGTCGGCATCGAAGCTGGCTTCAAGCTCGGCGATGCGCCGCGCGCGGATCAGCGTCACACTGCCAAAACAACGTGTGACGTCGCTTCGTTCAGGATGCAACACACCGGCATCCACGTGGGCGTGCACCCATCTCGGCACCACACCCAGGGCCTGCGCCAGCTCATCAGCGCTGAAGCCATCGTCGTCGAGCAGGATGCCCCAATGGGTGGTTTCAGACGGGTGTTGCATGTCGGGTTCCCTCGTCCGGGCGTGGCTCGAAACCGGCGAAAGCCCGCGCCATGTCGGCGTAGGCCTGGCGTAGGGCTTCAGTGTTGGCAGGCGGAAGCGCGAGGATCAGCTCCAGGTACAGATCACCTGCCGCCGCGCCACCGCTGCCCGCACCTCCCCGACCGGCCAAGCGAATGTGTTGCCCTTCAAACACGCCCTTGGGTATCTTGACCAGCAGTTCTTGCTCGTTGTGCTTCAAGGAGCCGTCGTCCCCGATCTTCGCGCCGCGTAGCCACAACGTGCGCTTGGCGCCGACATAGGCGTCCGCGATGTCGAGCTCGATTTGCGCATGCTGATCGCGGCCGCGAAATGCGCTCGCTGGACCTGCCGCACCCGACGCACGCCGGTGCGCGCCACGACCAAACAGTTGCTCAAAAAAGTCGCTGTGCTCGGCACCGCTGAAGCAACCGTTGCTCGCGGCGCCGTCGTTGAATTGAAAGCCCTCGTTCCAATGGGGTGGCGGCTGGAAGTCACCTCCATCGTGCGCATGCGGCTGGCTCCCCAAGGTGTCATACGCGGCGCGCCGTTCGGGGTCTGACATCACCGTGTTGGCCTCGTTGAGCTCGGCCAGGCGCTGCGTTGCGTTGCGGTCTTGGCTCAGGTCCGGGTGATGCTTGCGTGCGAGCTTGCGAAACGCCTTCTTGATCTGCTCGGCACTGGCGTCTTTGGCCACGCCCAGCGTTTCGCAGTAGTCCTTGTATTGCATGAGCGGGAAAGGAAGACGTTAACAAACCGCCAGCAACACATCAACAAATCAGAGCTGGGACTTGAAGTAGTTGAAGGAGTGTTTAAAGGCGTCACGCACCTTCTCCATCTCGAGGACCATGTTGTCCCAGGACTCTTCGGTGGCCAGCTTCAACTCGCTGTACTTCGACGCCGCTTGTTTGGATTGCTGGCGCAGTGCGGCCAGTTCAGCGTGGTACTTCGCACGCATGTTCTCGCTGGCTTCGTGGGCCTTGTCTTGCAGCGCGTCGATGTTCTGGTTCAGCTCGTCGAGCTGGTGCTTCATCTTTGCTACGTATTCGTCGCGTTGAGTGCGCATGTTCATGGTGAGCCTTTCTGGGCAGTGGTGGGTGATGGTGTGCAGTTCGAGCGAAGAGCTTGACGCCTCTGGCTTCGTCTGTCGGTTCGACACCGCACATAGCGGCGTGTGCGCGTTTGTTGGTGATCAAGAACGTCGCGCAAGGTGCGCTATCGCACCGACAAGGGCGCGGCGGGTGCTTAAGGTGCCAGACATGCCCGACCTGCTTCACATCGAAGTTTGGCGCGGCCCTTTTGGAGAACCCCATGCTTGAAACCATTGCAGTCGTCTTGGTCATCTTGTGGTTGCTGGGCATGGTCACCTCGACCGCGCTCGGTGGCTTTATCCACATCCTTCTGGTGGTGGCTGTTGTCGTGGTGCTGATCCGCGTCATCGGCGGTCGCGGCTCGGTCTAGGGGTTGCCATGAACACCATCAGAACGATTGCCGTGCTGTTGATCGTCGCCGGGCTGCTGGGCCTGGCCTACGGCGGCTTCAGCTACATGCGCACCACGCACACCGCCGACATCGGCCCCATGCACATGCAAGTGCGCGAGACGCGAGACGTGAATGTGCCGCTCTGGCTGAGCATCGCTGCGCTGGTGAGTGGCGTTGGCTTGCTCGTGACTTCGCGCAAGCGCTGACGCGCCGCGCCCGCGCCAAACCAACCCTTTTCACAAGGCTGAACGCCATGCAAACCCTTGACCGCCCTTATCTCTTGCCCACGCCACCTCGTCGCCCTCAGGGTTTGGGCAAGCTTGTTGGTTTGCGCAACAGCTCGCGCCTGACGCATGCACGGTTGCGCCGACCGACGCCTCTGCCCAGCCTGTTGGCCACCACGCTGCTCGGTCGCTGGGTCAGCCAAGTACGCAGCCTTTT
>JAYVRO010000059.1:0-2517 GCA_043776165.1 Rubrivivax sp.
GGGTACGAGCTCTACGTGCCCATCGAGATGGCGCGCCATGTCTACTTGGCCTTGCACGAAGCGGGAACCGATCTTGGCCTGCGCGACGCCGGTTATTACGCGCTGGACGCCCTGCGCATTGAAGCCGGCCGCCGTGCCTGGGGGGCGGAACTCGGCCCCGATGAAACGCCCTTCGAAGCCGACCTGATGTTTGCCGTCAAGCTGGACAAAGCCACGCCCTTCATCGGCCGCGACGCCTTGCTGGCCGCGATGCAACAACCCCTGCGCAAGAAGCTCTTGCAGTTTGTCTTTGACGAGGGCCGGCACTACGCCTGGGGCGGCGAAGCCATCGTGATGGACGGTGAAACCGTGGGTGAAATCAGCTCCGTGGGCTGGAGCCCCAAAGCCGGCGCCTGCGTGGGCTTGGGTTATGTGCGGGGTGACGCTGCACGGCGTGTGCACAGCGGCACGCCTGCAAGCATTGACTTGTGGGGCGAGGCGGTGCCGGTGAAGGCGTTTGATCGATGGGTGAGCCCGTCGCCGGTAGGTGCTTAAAAGCGCCTACCGCAAAGCCACCGCAAACCCCCGCGCCACGCCCGGCCGCGCCATCAAGGCGCTATACCAGTGCTGCACGTTCGGGTAGTCTGCCAAATCGATCTGATGGCGCACGTGGCGCCACACCCATCCGAGGATGGCGAAGTCAGCAATCGACAGTTCGCCAGCAAAGTAGCTGCGGCCCGCCAAGCGGCGGTCCATCACGCCATACAAGCGCCGAGTCTCGTCCATGAAGCGCGCCAAGCCGTAGCGCTTGTCGGCCTCATTTTCCAAGGCCACAAAGTGATGCACTTGTCCCGGCGCAGGGCCAAATCCACCCACCTGAAACATTAACCATTCCAACACCGGCACCTGCGCGGCCACGCTGGCGGGCCAGAACTGGCCTATTTTTTGCGCCAGGTACAGCAAGATCGCGCCCGACTCGAACACGCTGATGGGCGCATTGTCTGGACCATCGGGGTCGACGATCGCCGGGATCTTGTTGTTGGGGCTGATGTGCAAAAACGCGGCTTCGTGTTGTTGGCCCTTTGTGATGTCCACCTTGTGCACGTCATAGGGCAGGCCCATTTCTTCCAGCGCCACGGTGATCTTGCGGGCATTGGGTGTGTCCCAGGCGTAGAGCTGGATGTTCATGCTGCCAACGCCTGTCGCACCCATTCCAGGCGGTCCTGGCCAAAGTGCATTTGCTCGCCGACGAACATGGTCGGCGCGCCAAACACACCGCGTGATACGGCTTCTTCTGTCGTCGCCACGAGTTGGGCTTTGACGGTGGGCTCGCTCACCATGGCGACAAAGGCGTCCACGTCAAAGCCGTTTTCGCGTAAGGTAGTGGCCAGTACGTCGGCGTCGCCCAGGTTGCGCGGGTGTTTCCACATGGTTGGGTAGATGACGCTGAGGTAGCGCAGGAACTCGCCTGCGTCTTTTGACAAAAAACCAGTGGCGCCACGCATCAGTGTGAGTGTGTTGATGGGGAAGTGCGGGTTATGTGCCAATGCCTCGCCGTAGCGCGCGGCCCAGCGGTCCATGTCTTGTCGCATCCAGCGGCTCTTGGCGGGCACCGCGGCGGGGCTGGCGTTGCCGGTGGCCTTGAACACGCCGCCCAGCAGCATGGGCTTCCAGACAAGTGTGGCGCCGCACTCGGCTGCGACGCGCGGCAACTGCGTGTAGGCCAGGTAGGCCGTGGGGCTGCCCACATCAAAGAAAAATTCAACGGTCTTGCTCATGTGAATGTGTAACTCCGTTCAGAACTTCTCAGACCAGGGGCGCAAGTCCAGCTCATGCGTCCAGGCGCTGCGATGTTGTTGGTGCAAGTGCCAGTAATTGTTGGCAATCTCGTCGGGGCTGACGATGCCGTCTTGTGCTTTGGCGGCGTAGCGCTCGGGGAAGGTTTCGCGGATGAAAGCGGTGTCGATCGCGCCGTCCACCACGACGTGCGCCACGTGGATACCCTGCGGTCCGAGTTCACGCGCCATGCTTTGCGCCAGGGCGCGCAGCGCATGTTTGGCGCCAGCAAAAGCGGCAAAACCAGCGCCACCGCGCAAGCTGGCTGTGGCGCCTGTAAAGATGATGGTGCCCTTGGCGCGGGGCTGCATCACACGCGCTGCTTCACGGCCAGCGAGGAAGCCCGCCAGCGCAGCCATCTCCCAGACTTTGCGATACACGCGCTCGGTGGCGTCGGTGATGTTGAAACGCACATTGCCGCCGATGTTGAAGACCACCACGGCCAGCGGCGCGATGTGCGTTTCGATGTGCGTCACCATCTCTTGCATGGCGCTTTCCACACGGGCGTCGCTGGCAAAGGCGTGAGCCTCGCCACCTTCAGCGCGAATCTGCTCGACCAACGGCGTGAGCTTGTCTGCGGTGCGGCGGGACACGCAGGCGACATAACCTTCGCGCGCAAAACGCCGTGCGATGGCGCCGCCCGTGGCGTCACCTGCACCGACGACGAGGATGGATTGGCGTGGTGTCATGGCAACTCCAGAA
>JAYVRO010000060.1:0-2516 GCA_043776165.1 Rubrivivax sp.
CCATGTGGCCGCATTTTTTGACGCTGGCCAATTGGTCTTCAAAGTGCACGCCGGCAGCGCCCGCGTCGATCATGGACTTCATCAGCTCGAAGGCATTGAGCACGCCGCCAAAACCGGCTTCAGCGTCGGCAACGATGGGCGCGAAGAAGTCGATGTCGTCTTTGCCCTCGCTCCACTGGATTTGGTCTGCGCGCTGGAAGGTGGCATTGATGCGCTTGACGACCTTGGGCACCGAGTCCACCGAGTACAACGATTGATCGGGGTACATCTCGCCATTGCTGTTGGCGTCACCCGCCACTTGCCAACCCGACAGGTAAATGGCCTTGAGACCGGCCTTGACTTGCTGCATGGCCTGGTTGCCCGTGAGCGCGCCCAGGGTGTTGACGAAGGGTTCGCTGTGAATCAGGTTCCAGAGCTTTTCGGCGCCGCGTTTGGCCAAGGTGTGTTCGATGGGGATCGACCCCCGCAACCGCACAACGTCGGCAGCGGTGTAGCCACGCTTGATGCCTTTCCAGCGCGGATTTTCCGCCCAATCTTTTTCCAAGGCGGCAATTTGTTGTTCACGGCTAGGTTGGGTCATGACAGCTCCTGAGGGCAGTTGAGAGATGAGAAAGCGATAACCTTAGCTTACCAAATCTGAACATGATTCAGACGATAGATATCTTATATAAGACATATTTTTGCTATATAAAAATCATCAGCTTATCTTGACTTACCGCATACCGAAACATCATTCCGCAGAAAATCAGAAACTCATGAAAAACCAGCGCTCGACTTACCGTCATGCGGAATACAAAATCCAATCGTGAAATCCACCACTCACATCACCGCATCGCTCATCCAGCGTGCGTAAACCCGGTTCGCGAGTTTTTGTTGTGCCGCCAAGTGCAATTGGATGCCATCGCGCATGACTTCAACACTTTGCACCGTGGCGTTAACACGCTGGGCCGTGTGATAGCGCTGGCTCTGTTCATCCAGCCATTGCTCCAATTTCTTGGCATCAACTTCGATGTGAAACTGCATGGCCAAGTGCGGGCCAAGGCAAAACGCCTGGTGTGGACAAGCGCTGTTGCCAGCCAATGCCACGGCGCCAGCAGGCAGCGCAAAGGCGTCGTAGTGCCACTGAAAGACGTTGGCCTCGTGAGCATCGCCAAACCATTGTTGTGCCAACGTCGAAGCAGAGAACTGCACTGCGTGCCAACCCACTTCGGGCAATGGCGACAGGCCCACCTGGGCCCCCAATGCACGCGCCATGAGCTGGCCGCCCAAGCAATGGCCGATGACGGGAATGCCGTGATCAACCCCCTCCCGCACCAAATGTTCGACTTGACGCAGCATGGGCAAGTCGTCGTTGGCGCTCATCTCCCCGCCCAGGATGGCCACCGCGCGGTAACCTTTTAGATCAGCAGGAAAAACGTCCCCCGCTTCGCTGTTGCGCACGTCACTGGCAATGCCATGGCGCTGCAACCACTGCCCCAGGTAAGCCGGGCCATCACCCGACAAATGTTCAAGGATCAAAACGGGTTTGGTCATGATGGGCCTCCTTATGATCGTGTGCCAGAGTGCACCGCAACAGGGCACAGGCACGTCGACAATGTAGCAACTTGCCAAGAAGCAAGGCAGTTCTCCAACCCTTCCTCTCGTTGACACCCAGGCCTACACGGAACCCAAGGTCAACAGCCGCACGATGTCCCACTTCGCGTTCCAATCCGACAGCCACTTTTTGAAGGTGCCCAGCAGCCACAAAGACCAGCCCTTTGCGGTGGCCGGCATTGCTTGGGACGGCGCCACCACCAATCGCCCTGGCGCGCGCATGGGCCCACGGGCCATTCGACAGGCTAGCCACATGCTGTGTGACGGAACGCACCCTCACTTCAATGTGTCGCCCTTGGGTCACCTGGGCGATGCAGGTGACCTGGCCTTGCCCAACACCTCGTTGCCCGCTATGCGCGAGGCATTGGCGCCACTGGCGGCGGACCTGATCCGCCAACACCACATGGCCTGGCTGGGGGGTGACCATTCCATCACCCTGCCCCTTTTGCGCGCCTACCGCGCGTTGCATGGACGACCCTTGGCAGTGATTCATTTTGACGCGCACTGCGACACCTGGAGCGAGCACTTCGGCGAGCCCAGTGGCCACGGCACCTGGGTGTATGAAGCGATACAAGAAAAATTGGTCTTGCCGCAATGTTTCATGCAGATCGGTATTCGTTCTGCCGGGCTGCGGCAAGCACGTGACTACGTGCAAGAGCAAGGTGGTTTGATTTTCACCGCACGGCAATTGCGGGGAATGGAGAGCCCGGCGCAACTCGCGCCAATACTTGGCGCCCTGCGTGAACGTCTGCAAGCCCATGCTTGGCCGCCGCTGTACTTGAGTCTGGACATCGACTGCCTGGACCCTGCATTCGCCCCCGGAACCGGCACACCGGAGCCCGGTGGGTTGAGCAGCAACCAAGTGCTCAGTCTGATCGAAGAGATGGCGCCGTGGCCCTTCATTGGAATGGACTGCGTCGAGG
>JAYVRO010000061.1:0-32010 GCA_043776165.1 Rubrivivax sp.
CCTTGGTCTCGGCAAAGGGCCCGTCATACAAGGTGACTTGCCCGCCGCGCACGCGCACCGTGGTGGCTGTGTGAATGGCATGCAGTGGCTCACCGCCCACCAGTTGTTGGCTGGCCTGCAGCTCGCGCACGTAGTCCATGCAGACTTGGTCGCTGCAGGCGTTCCAGTGTTCGGCGTCGAGGTAAACAAGGCACAGGTATTTCATGGTGGATTGCTCATCAGGGTCCCGAAAAAATGGGGCGGTGTGCCTGCGTTGACGATCTGTCGGTGAGTGCTAGTGTCTGGTTGCATAAGTCTTGCAGCATTCGATCGGCCTGGCATCCCCGGGCGCGGCTTTGCAAATCCTCGCGATGCCACTGGGCATCGCTGTGGTTTGCGCCTTGCGCGCGGGGCGCCAAACCGATCTCTGTGCTAACGCAGACCTATGCAACTAGACACTAGGGCAACGGTGCTCTGCGGCGACGTTCTGCGGCAGGGAACAAAAGGTCGCGCTCCAGGTAGCGGCGAAAGCGCTGCACGCTGGGCTCGGTGCGACTGGGCATGGTCGCCAGGTACTGCACGAGCGTGTCCACGCGCAACATCAACCGGCCCTTGTCGTCGCGTCGCCAATGGCCTGCGTGGCGCGCCGCGAGCACATCGTCAGGGTCATGCGTGCCCATCACACGCTGCACGCCGTGTCCGTCGACCCACACGCTGCGGCCATCGTCATGCACGTGCAGTGGCACCCCGTTGAAGCGATGAAACGCGCCTTGCTCACGCCGCCAATGCATGGCACGAAGGGCGTGTGTCAGTTCACCCAGCCACCGCACGCCCAGCGTGGGCGCCAACAAGGTGATCACGGCCACAAAACCAGCAAAGCCCAGCCACAGAGCAAAGCCAAGACTCCAGGTGTGCAGCAGCCAGCACACGAAGGCAATGGCTGCGCCCACCAGGGTGGCGCGTTGCAGGCGTTGATTCATAGGCAATGATTCATGGCCGCGATCTCATGCGCGTGTTTTATGCTCGCGACTTTAGGTTCGACGAGCGCTGCATTCTGCGCGAGAGGCACACATGACATTCACCGTCTTTGTCGACGGCCAAGAGGGCACCACCGGGCTGCGCATCCACGAATACCTGGCGCAGCGCAGCGACATCGAAGTGCTGCGCATCGCCCCCGATTTGCGCAAGGACGTGGCTGAACGTGCACGACTGCTGAACGCCGCCGACGTGGCGTTTTTGTGCCTGCCCGACGACGCCGCGCGCGAAGCTGCCGCCCTGGTCAACAACCCCCGCACTTGCTTGATCGACGCCAGCAGCGCGCACCGCACCTTGCCCAGTTGGGTGTTTGGCTTGCCTGAATTGGCGCCAAGTCAGCGCGAGCGTTTGCGCCAGAGCAAGCGCATCGCCAACCCGGGTTGCCACGCCAGCGCCTTTATCTTGCTGATGCGCCCGCTGGTTGAAGCCGGGCTGGTGCCTGCAGGCTTGTTCATCAGCGCCACGTCCATCACCGGCTATTCAGGCGGTGGCAAGAAGATGATCGAACAGTACGAGGCGGCGGCGCGAAGTCCGCAGCCAACGCTCACGTCACCCAGGCCCTATGGCTTGGCGATGGCGCACAAGCACATTCCCGAAATGATGGTGCACACCGGTTTGAGCGCTCGGCCTATCTTCATGCCCATCTTGGGCAACTTCTACAAGGGCTTGGCGGTGACGGTGCCACTGCACCTCGCGCAGCTGGCGGCTGGCGCTTCAGCGGAGGCAATTCATGCTGCTATGGTCAAACGTTACGCCGGTGAGCGCTTCATCTGCGTGATGCCTTTGCGCGATGCCGACGTACTAGAAGGCGGCGGTGGCTACTTTGACGTGCAGGCCTGCAACGACACCAACCGCGTGGACATCTTTGTGTTTGGCAGCGCTACGCAAGTGATCCTGATCGCACGGCTGGACAACCTGGGCAAAGGCGCCAGCGGCGCTGCGGTGCAGGCCATGAATGTGCACCTGGGGGTCGATGAAGGGCTGGGCTTGTAAGGCGAGTTATGTCGCCTGCGGGTCGACAGTGCGGTAATGATAGTTGTAGCCGTCCACAAAACCCAGGCGGTGATAGACGGCACGGGCAGGTTTGTTGTTGGCTTCAACTTGCAAATACGCCGTCAAGGCGCCCTGGGCTGCGGCTGTGCGCAGCAGCTCCGCACACAGCGCGTTGGCAAGACCCTGGCCGCGCGCTTGCGGCGCTGTGAACACGTCATACAGGCCCACCAAGTCGGCCTCGCGGGCGAATTGGCCACAAGCCAAGACCTCGGCGCCGCGTTTGACCAGCCAGCCTTCATAGGGGACGGGTGACAAAGCTTGGCGCTGGGCTTGCGCTGCGCACTGTTCGGGGGGTGAACCTCGCCATGCGCCCACGATGTTGGCGTAGGTGGCGGCGTCGGTGCGCTCGACGTAGCAGCCCTGGGGGAAAGCCTTGACCTGACCCGACGGCGCCATCACTGAGCCCACCATCACACGCGTGTCGTCAATGGTGCGCATGCCCATGGTTTGCAGTTGGGTGTCTAACTTTTCAGGTTGGCTGAAAGGTGTGATGCGCACGACCAGAGGCAAACCAGCTTCGTCAAACACGGCCTGCGCCAAGCGCAGCTTGTCGGCCACGGGCAGGCGCCCGGCCGCCACTGCGTTGATACACCTTGCCCGCTTGGCCTTGCCGGGCGAAAAGCGCACCAGCCAACCGTCCAACCAACGCTGTTGCGGTGGCGCGCTGGCATTGAGGCTGGCGTCCTCAATGCGCGAGAGCAAATCAGCGTTCATGCGGGTTTGGTAGCAGGATTGGCAGCAGCCGCGACCGCCGTGGATGCGGCGGACTTGGCGCCCAGGCGCTCAACCATCTCGCGGGCAAATTCAACAAAGGCGACGGCGCCTTTGGATGACGGATCAAACACAACCCCAGGTTGGCCATAGCTGGGGGCCTCGGCCAAGCGCACATTGCGCGGGATCACGGTGTTGAAAACCTTGTCACCAAAGTGCGACTTGAGCTGCTCGCTGACCTGCTGTTGCAAGGTGACGCGCGGGTCAAACATCACGCGCAATAGACCAATGATTTGCAGGTTGCGGTTGAGGTTGGCATGCACTTGTTTGATGGTGTTGACGAGGTCTGACAAACCCTCCAGCGCAAAGTATTCACACTGCATGGGCACGACGACACCATGCGCAGCGCACAAGCCGTTGAGCGTGAGCAGGCTGAGTGATGGTGGGCAGTCGATGAGCACAAAGTCGTAGTCAGCAGCAACTGCCAGCAGGGCTTCTTTCAGCCGACGTTCGCGGCGTTCAAGCGGCACCAATTCGATTTCGGCGCCGGCCAGCTCGCGGTTGGCGCCCAGCACGTCGTAACCGCCTTTGGGGCTGGACTGGCGCGCATCGGCAATGCCTGCAGACTCGAGAAGCACGTCGTAAACGCTCAATGTGAGCGCACGTTTGTCGACCCCCGAGCCCATGGTGGCATTACCTTGGGGATCAAGGTCAACCACCAGCACGCGTTGTCCTACTTTGGCCAGTCCAGCAGCCAAGTTCACAGTGGTCGTTGTCTTGCCGACGCCGCCTTTTTGGTTGGCGACACAGAAGATACGCGGCGCGGCGGCTCTGGCAGTTGGTGTCATTGCGTGCCCAACTTGAGGCCAAAACCGACCAGGAAAACGCCTGCCGCCCGCTCTAGCCACCGCGCCAACCGCAGATGCGAACGTACGCGCTCAGACACAGCGTGGGCCAGGGCGCAAAGGGACAAACAGTAGATGGCCGTGATGACCGCAATCGTGGCGGCCATGACCACGAAAGTGATGACACCTTGGTGCTGCGTCGGGTCGATGAAGAGCGGAAAAAACGCCATGTAGAACACGATGGCTTTGGGGTTGAGCAAGGTGATGAAGAAGGACTGCCGCGCATAGTGACGAGGGCGAATATTGATAGGCGCAGCGGACCCTGGCGTCGAAAAAATCAGGCGCAAACCAATCCATGCCAAATAAGCGGCACCGACGTACTGCACGCCTTTGAATAACACGGGGTTGGCGTTCAAAAGGGCGGCCACGCCTGCCACCGCGAACCAAAGCAGGACCTGGTCGCCAGCAATCACGCCCCACGTAGCAGCCGCGCCAGCTCGGAACCCGCCCTTCGCGGTGGATGTGAGCAGGGCAAAGGTGCCCGGCCCGGGCAATGCCAAAAACAGCAAGATGGTGGCGCAAAAGGCCGGGTAGTCGGCAATGCCAAGCATGTGAGCCTCTTCGGTTTGATGTCGGCAGTTCAAGAAAAACGCGTTGACTTGTGCCGGAAAAGAGTGGCAAGGCTAACGCAGTTTGCAGAGTAAATTCATTGGCCGAGCGACGCGAGGGCCGTGCCAGTTCACGGCCTTATCTTGGTCGTAACCAAACCAAGCAGCGTTGCGCATCGAGCCCGGGAACCTGCAGTTGTTCCACGTGAAACACAGCCACATCTGCGGGCAGTTCCGCCATCTCATCGGCGGGTGTTTGGCCTTTCATGGCCATCCAGACGCCACGTTCGGCCAGGTGTGAGCGGGTCAAGCTCACGAAATCAGCCAAAGATGCAAATGCCCTCGAGGTGATCAATGCAAACGGCTCAGCTGACATTTGCTCCACTCGGGCATGGACGGCGTGCAGGTTGGGCAAGTGCAATGCACCTGCCACCTGGCGCACGAAAGCTGCTTTTTTGCCCACTGTGTCTACACAAGTCACATCGAACTGCGGCGCCATGATGGCCAGCACAACACCTGGTAAGCCGCCACCGCTGCCCACGTCCAGCACACGGCCACCCATCGGCAGTTGGCGCAACAGTGGTGGCAACACGGCCAAACAGTCCAGCAGGTGCTGTACCAACATGGCCTTGGGGTTACGCACTGCGGTGAGGTTGTAGGTTGCGTTCCAGCGCTGGAGCAAAGCCAAGAACACCAACAGTTGCCGCGCCTGTTCTGCCGACAATGCCAAGTCCCAAAGGCAGGCGCCCTGGGTCAGGATCGCAGCGTCGTCATCCAGTTCGTCGACCGCCATCAAGCCACTTCGTCTTGGTGTGCCGGTACGGTATGTGCCGATGTTTCGTTCAAGAAACCGCGGAACCTGTTTTTTTTCAAGTGCACAAGCAAAAGCGACATCGCTGCCGGCGTCATGCCCGATATGCGTGACGCTTGCCCCAAGGTGCCAGGCCGGTGCTTCGCCAGCTTTTGTCGCACTTCAAACGACAGGGCTGTGACGAGGGTGTAGTCCAAATCGTCGGGCAGCGCCAAATTTTCCATTTGGGAAGCGCGCTGCACGTCGTCGTTTTGTTTACCTATGTAGCCCGCGTACTTCAGGCTGATCTCAGTTTGCTCGATCACCTCGTCGGCTTCGCGCAGACCCC
The DNA here is from genome assembly GCA_043776165.1 of Rubrivivax sp. Classification (GTDB taxonomy): domain Bacteria; phylum Pseudomonadota; class Gammaproteobacteria; order Burkholderiales; family Burkholderiaceae_C; genus Rubrivivax. Next base: position 5,371 of record JAYVRO010000061.1, read on the forward strand.
AGTCGCGTCGCAATGTTTCACGTGAAACGTCTTCAGCATGGCCCGCGACTTCACCACCAACGCCTTGCGTCGCAAGCGTCGCCACCGCGCAGGCTTGATCAAAACCAACTCCGGGTCGGCGCATCAGGTCAGCGAGATTGTATTCATGCTCCAGCGCCTTGCCCAACAACCGTTCGGCATCGGCCGCAGGCACCGTCTGCGGTCGAACCCAGGTGGACCGCAAGCGCTGCATTTCCCTCTCAAGCCTCTCGCGCTTCAGGTTGAATGCGCCCCACCGCTCGTCGTCCACCAAGCCCAGTTCGCGCCCTACTTCCGTCAAGCGCAAGTCAGCATTGTCTTCGCGCAGTTGCAGACGGTACTCTGCCCGGCTGGTAAACATGCGATAGGGCTCGGTCACGCCCTTGGTCATCAAGTCATCGGCCAGCACACCCAGGTAGGCTTGGTCGCGGCGCGGCGTCCAAGGCGCCTTGTCGCGAACTTGCAGCGCGGCATTCACCCCCGCAAACAGGCCCTGCGCCGCGGCTTCTTCGTAGCCTGTGGTGCCATTGATTTGCCCGGCAAAAAACAGCCCCGCCACTGCCCGCGTCTCAAAGCCACTCTTCAGTTCGCGCGGGTCAAAGTAGTCGTACTCGATGGCATCACCTGGCCGCAAGATGTGTGCATTCTCCAGCCCCACCATTGACTGCACTGCCGCCAGCTGGATGTCGAACGGCAGCGACGTGGAAATGCCATTGGGATAGAACTCGTGTGTCGTCAGACCCTCGGGCTCCAGAAATATCTGGTGCGACGCTTTGTCGGCAAAGCGGTTCACCTTGTCTTCGATGCTGGGGCAATAGCGCGGGCCAACACCTTCGATCACGCCTGTGAACATGGGGCTGCGGTCAAACCCACCTTTGATGATCTCGTGGGTACGCTCATTGGTGTGAGTGATCCAACACGGTACTTGGCGCGGGTGTTGCGACGCACTGCCCAAGAAACTGAAAACGGGCACCGGATCCAAATCACCAAGCTGTTCTTGCAGGCGCGAAAAATCAATGCTGCGGCCATCGATGCGTGGCGGGGTTCCCGTCTTCAAGCGGCCTTGCGACAAGGCCAACTCTTTCAAACGGGCTGACAAGCTCACGGCCGGCGGATCGCCCGCACGGCCTGCACTGTAGTTTTGCAAACCAACGTGGATCTTGCCGTCCAGAAAAGTACCCGCCGTCAGCACCACAGTTTTCGCCAGAAAGCGAACACCCACTTGCGTGATTGCGCCCACAACACGGTCACGTCCGCCGTCGCTCACCACCATCAAGTCGTCCACAGCTTGCTGGAAGAGCCACAAGTTGGGCTGGTTCTCCAAGCGGCGCCGAATGGCCGCGCGGTACAGCACACGGTCCGCTTGCGCCCGTGTGGCACGTACCGCAGGTCCTTTTGAGCCGTTGAGGATGCGAAATTGAATACCCGCATCGTCAGTGGCCGCCGCCATGGCACCACCCAATGCGTCAATTTCTTTGACGAGATGGCCCTTGCCTATGCCACCGATCGACGGGTTGCAGCTCATCTGCCCCAATGTTTCGATGTTGTGCGTCAACAGCAGGGTCGCGCAGCCCATGCGAGCGGACGCCAGCGCGGCTTCAGTGCCCGCGTGGCCACCGCCGACCACGATCACATCAAATTTTTGGGGGTGTTGCATTCGCGCGATTTTAGGTCGCTCACAGCCACACTGCCCATTGGCCATTCCGCCACGCTTGGGGCGACGAGATCCCGGTGTCAGCTGCCCAAGCTACGAGTGTGGGCGACAGAAGAACAGGCCCCCGCTCCTTGGCCCCGCGCTCTCAGGCCAGTGCTTCGCTGCAAAACTGTTCGCGCAATTGGGCTTTGCCATCAACAATCCAGAACAAAACGCCCCTGATTTCCCGCGCCACCTCTTCGCAGGCTTCACGTCCGCCTGAAGCAACAAACCTGCCGTTGGCTTCGAAGGCGGCGGCTTTGAAGAGCTCGGCGCCAGAGGGGATTTGGAAATGCGCGGGGCTCATGCCATCAGCCGCGACCGAAGAGCCATTGCCAAGCTGCCTCTCCAAATCCGGTTCTGGGCAATTGGGTCTGTGACTTCCCGGGAGCTTTGCGCTGGCCGCTCTTTACGGTGTTGCTTTTCATTGCTGATCTCCTGACACACCCAAATTGGGCATGCACTGATTTCAGCGAGTAATTGGCCCCATGCCAACTACGAATAGTCGTAGTGTTGCGCGCAGGGTCAAATCAATCCCAGGTCTCGCGCCCTTGCGGCCGCGCTGTGCTTACTTTCGCAGCCTAGTTTTCGCATCGCTTGTTGCGCGTGCCAATGGATTGTGTGGTCGGTGACTCCAAGAATTTCCGCCACAACGCTGGCAGGTTTTCCGCGCAACGTCCACAACAGCACTTCAGCCTCACGACTACTCAGCTTGAGTTCGTTGTCGCCGAGTTTCGGGTCCAACCAGATGCGCCTGGCGGAGTCCTGCGCAAAAACACCCATCAGCTGCACATCTGCAAGCATACGGGCGACACTGCTCACTTCGGTAGGCAAAGCAGTTGCTCGGTCGAGACCGAAATAGAAATGCCGCCCCCCAGGCATGTGCATAACGGTCGCCATGCCGGTCCGATAACCAAAGGGCGCTTGCTCCTCCCAAAGATCACCCGCGTCGCCATCAACATAGGTTCGTTGATCCCATACAACGGGGTGGTGAACTTCGCGCAGTTTCTTGACGAGTGGGTCTCGCGCTGTCGCGTTTGTGTCGCTATGGGCAGCTTCAAAGCCAACTGGGACGTTGCTGATCGAGATGACTTCTGGCCTCTTCTGAAGGCGGTCAATGACCAAAGTGGCCGAAAACGTCGCGAAGTCCATCGCCTTAGTGAACGATAGCAACGAAGCTTTGAACGCCTCGGCGTTATCAGCTTCACGAACCTCGTCAAACATTGACTTCGGCATGGCGCAAACCCATCACATTTCGTAGGACCGCGTGTTACGCGACGTGACAGCATTGTGCCTCGTAACAACCAAGGAGCGCACTATGGCTATAAGCCCGATCGTCCAACCCAGCGTTATTGTTTCCCGCATCGCATTCAATTTTGACCAAGCACCGTTGGTCTGGCGCGACGGGCGCGCAGCGCCCACCGAGTTGCTGCACCTGCACAGCAAAGTCTGTCAGCCCGACAAAGCTGCCGGCCGGTTTGGCTACTCAGTTTGGTACCTTCCAGAAAACGAGGCCGACCTGGAGGTGGGCCTCATGCCATGGTTGGGCTGGGACTGGGTTGAAGTGCGTGATGGCGTGCTGGCACTTTTGGACCCCCTGTCCTTGGTCTCCAACATCGCGTTCGACGGCAAAAACCCCAAAGAGGACCTCCATCGCACGGTCATCCTCAACGAATGGTTGCACAAGGTGCCATGGCAATGTGCGGTCTCGGCTGCACTGGAAACGAGCCACTGACGGACAGCCCCGAGAGCGCCCTGGACGCGCCCTGACCGCGCCGCAGCCCGCGCAGCACTACCTCACTGCCGCACGCCGCAGGCTGCGCGCGACGTAGAGCACACACAGCGCCGCAAGCGCGGCGCTCACCAAAACCGGCACCAGCAGCTCCATTGGGGTGATCGCTTCGCCCTTGAGCACACGACCCATCAAGGTGATTTGCGCAAGCGCCGGCACCACCAAATGCCACGGCGCTTCGCCTTCTTGATTGAAGACTGCAACGAGCGGCAGCATCGACACGCCCAACATCACCACGGTGGCGTTGGCCTGTGCTTCTTTAAAACTCTTGCATCGGATGGCAATTGCCATCAGCAAAGCCGACAGCGCGCCCGCCAGGGGCAACAAGAGGCCGATGAAGCGCAGCGCCTCGCCAGGCCCAAAGCGGAAAAGGGCTGACAGCGTTTCGCTCTTCAGCAGCCACTGCCCGGGCAAGAAGCTGAAGCAGCTGAGCACAGCGATCAGCATGCCCACGCTGACCACCGCGCCCCACTTGCCCAACACAACCGCCCACAGCGAACAAGGATTCATCAGCAAAGGCTCCAGTGAACCACGCTCGCGCTCGCCCGCAGTGGTGTCTAGCGCCGCGTTGAGCGCGCCATAGAGCACGGCCATCAGCACAAAAAACGGCACCATGCTGGCCAGCTGCGACGCGCGAGTGGCCGGGTTGGCCAAGTCGCGCTCTTCAATCTGAAGGGCTTCCAGCGCGGCGGGCGAAACACCGCGCACAGCCAAACGCAGGGTGGCCTGCTCCTGGTTGTAGCCGCTGAGCAAACGGTGCAAGCGGCCCAAACCGGTATTGGCGCGCTGATTGGCGCTGCTACCCACCAGCTCGACCACGGGCTTGTCGCCCCGGGCCAACTCGGTTTCAAAGTCGGCGCTGATGACCAAGACCGGGTCACCTAGTTTGTTGTCCTTGAGTTGCTGCTCGAAGTCCGCCGGCGCCTCGCGCACAACATAAGTTTGCCGCTCGAAGTAGTTGCGCAGGCTTGGCGCCAAAGCGCCGCCACTGACCAGCACTTCGCGCGCTTCGGCGCGTTTTTCTATGCCCGAAACCAACGAGGAGATCAGCACCAGCACAAGGGGGCCAATGGCCACGGAACTGAGCAAGACCATGAGCAAGGTACGCCTGTCACGCAACGCGTCGAGCAGTTCTTTGCAAAAAACAACCCAGGCCGCGCTCATCGCGTACCTAGGCTGCTGCCAGTTCGGGTTGCGGCGTAAATGCCAAACGCACGAAGGCTTCTTCAAAGTCGGGCTGCCCCGTCTGTGCACACAACTCGGCCACCGTGCCCTGGGCCACGGTGCGGCCCTGCGCGATGACCACCACCTGGTCACACAGGCGCTGCACTTCTTGCATGATGTGCGTTGAAAAAACGATGCACTTGCCTTCTTCGTCGCGCAAGCGGCGCAGCGCTTCGCGCAAAGCGCGGGTGGCCATCACATCGAGCCCGTTGGTGGGTTCGTCCAGGATGATGTTGGCAGGGTCATGCACCAGCGCACGGGCCAAAGCCGTCTTCATGCGCTCACCTTGGCTGAAGCCCTCAGTACGGCGGTCCAGCAAGGCCTCCATGTCCAAGGTTCGAGCCAGGCTCTGGGCCCGCGCTTGGGCCATGTCAGTGGTCAGGCCTTGCAAGCGGCCGTAGTAGACGATGTTTTCGCGTGCGGTCAGCCGGGGGTAAAGGCCGCGTGCGTCACTCAATACGCCCATGCGCGCCAGCGCTTGGCGCGCATTGTTGGCGACGTTCATGCCGTCGACGACCACGGTGCCTGCGTCGGGCGTCACCAAGCCTGCCACCATGCGCAGCGTGGTTGTCTTGCCGGCACCGTTGGGGCCTAACAAACCGGTGATGCAGCCGTTTGGCGCCGTCCATGCCACATTGTTTACCGCTTGCACGACCTTCTTGTCGCGGCCACGCCCCTGAGTGAAACGCTTGGTGAGTTGCTGCACTTTGATCATGGCGGTCCTTTGGCTTGCGTCGCCGGAGGGGTCGGCATCCGAAAAGCCGCAGGGCGCGGCAGGCTCCGCGCACAACCGGTTTCGACGGCAGCAGCAGCAGCATCGTCGGCCGCAGCGATGAACCTGAAGATCACGTCGCGCATGCAGCCCAGGCTCATCACGCCGTGGCCTGCGTTGGCCACCACCACATGTCGCGCTTTTGGCCCCAGTGCTGCCGCCACGCGTTCGCCGTGGCGCGCCGGTGTGGCGGGGTCGATACCGCCGGACAGCAGCAAGCTCGGCGTTTGAGTGGGTGGCACGGTGTAGAAAGCGGCAGGTACTACTCCCCGTGGCCAGGTGGCGCACACGCGGCGATAGAGGTCGACAAAACTGTCTGCAAAGTCTGCCCCGGGCGCGTCGAGCCGCCCGTTCAAACGGGGCCCATCTTCTGCACAAACGACTGAAAAATGCATGCCCTGCGACACGGCTTGGCTGCGCCGCCCAGCGCCCAACGACAAACCCAAGCCCATCAGTGCGTCAAAGCGGCCTTGCGCCGCCTCGGCCACGGCCCATGGCAAGGCGGAAGCCAGCGGCGGTGCGTAAAGCGGTTGGCGCACGAGCGAGAGCACGCCTTCGCGCGTCAAACGCACACGCTCGGGCTGGCCGGTGACGGGATGGGTGAGCAGCACCTCGCGCGGCAAACTGGCCAGCATGCCGTGCCACTGGTTACGAAAATAGGGGTAACGCAAATTGCAGGTTTCATCTGACACGCAGGACTGAAAAAGCGCATCGAGCGCGGCCTGGTTGTCAGCTGAAAAACTCGCCGGCAAAACCATGTCAGGCGGTGCCACGCCATCCAACACAGCGCGGCGCACACGGTTCGGGAACTGCCGCATGTATTCCAGTACAGCCCGCGTGCCGTAGCTCGCACCCAGCAGATTCACCTGCTCAGCGCCCAGCGCTGCGCGCACAGCGTCGGCGTCTTGCATGGCAATGGTGGTGGTGTAAAAGCGAAGGTCGCCATGCGGCAGTAATGTCAAACGTTGGCGGCAGATGTCCAGCGCTTGCAACTGCCGAGCACCGTCGGCCACCTCGGCCAGCGGGCGTGTCGGCGTCTCTTCTGCGCAATGCAGCGGCGCGCTGCGGCCTGTACCACGCTGGTCGATCAAGACGATGTCACGTCGATTGGCTGCACGCGCCAGCAAACCACTCAGCGGCCCCGCCAAGGCCATGGCGCTTTGCCCGGGCCCGCCGACAAAAACAAAAATCGGGTCCGGCAACTTGTTTCGTGCCAGCGCGGGCAGCACTGCGAAGTGCACGTCGATGCTGCGGCCTTTTGTGGGCTGCTGCTTGGGCAGCTGGATGGGGTCCAAGGGCCGTTGAACCGTGCCGCACAGTACCTCGTGGCTGACACCGGTCAAACGACAAGGCTTCAGCTTGGTCTCGCTGGTGCCCCTGGTTTGGGCCACCGCCGGGCTGGCCCAGCTTGCCAGCGTGACCTGCACGACCCATGAGGCCAGCACCACCCACGCAAAAACCGCTGCACGCGGCATGCCTCGCACCGTCGTCAACCTGGCGTTCCGCTGCACCGAGCCGTCAACTCAGCCCAACAACCGCTTGAGCTCACCGCTGCCAATGAGTTTGATCAAATCATCGGCGCCCCCCACCAAGCTGCCGTTGACAAACACCATGGGGAAGCTCGGCCAACCGCTCCACATCTTCAAGGCGGTACGTGGGCGCCAGTCGCTGAAGTAGCTGCCGTATTCCAGGTATTCATGCGCCACCCCGGCTTCGGTCAAAGCCTTGCGCGCTTTCTTGGGAAAGGGGTTCTGCCGCATGCCGACCACCACGACTTTGTGGCGCGTTACGGCCGCTTGCACCTCGGCGACCAAACCGGCATGGGCCTGTGCCACCTTGTCGCGCACTGCAGGATGAATGAGCTGTTCTGGAAGGATGTGTCTGGCCATGGGTTCTCCTGTGCCGCGAGCGTACCCGATGGTGATGAACCCGCCCGACGCAGTCCAACAAAACCCGCACGAGACCCCTCAAGCCCGGCCAGGCCCGGTCAAGCCCGCAGCCTGCAAAGGGCTTCTCTTCGTACTATGGTTCGAGCTCCCTGATCACCTCTAGAGAGACCCCCTCATGAAGCTGTATTACTCCCCTGGCGCTTGTTCTTTGAGCCCACACATTGCGTTGCACGAATCGGGCCTGGCTTTCGATGCCATCGCCGCGCCGACCAAAACACACAAGCTGCCCGACGGCAGCGATTACTACGCCATCAACCCCCTGGGCTACGTGCCCCTGCTGGCGTTGGATGACGGCACAACGATCACCGAAGGCCCAGCCATCGTTCAGTACATCGCTGACCAGGTGCCCGCCAAGAAGCTCGCGCCTGCCTACGGCACCAAAGAGCGCTACCAGTTGATGAGCTGGCTCAATTTCATCGGCACCGAGCTGCACAAGGGCTTCTCGCCCTTGTTCAACCCCGCCACACCCGCCGACTACAAAGCCAGCGCCACTGAGCGTTTGATGGGCCGACTGAAATGGGTGAACGAGCAGTTGGAAGGCAAGCAATTCCTGCTGGGCGACAACTTCAGCGTGGCCGATCCTTACCTCTTCACAGTCACGAACTGGACCAAGCCGCTGGGCATTGACATCTCGGGTTTGTCGCACCTGATGGCCTTTCGCGAGCGCATGGCCGCACGACCAGCGGTGCTGGCCGCCATGCGTGCCGAGGGCTTGCTAAAGTAAGGTCGCTGGTTAACGTTTCCGAGTCACCCAACTTAAAGCATCAACTACTGCGGCGGCGCATCAACCCAGATGCGCCGCAGCCAGCAACGCCTTTGTGTAGGGTTGCTGTGGCGCGCTGAAGAGGGCTTCAGCTTCGCCTTCCTCAATCACCGCGCCGCCTTTCATCACCATCACGCGGTGTGACATCGCGCGCACCAGCGCTAGGTCATGGCTGATGAAGATGTAGCTTATGCCGTAACGCCGCTGCAGCGCAGCCAGCAAGGCGAGCACCTGCTGTTGAACCGAGACATCCAGCGCCGAAGTGGGTTCATCCAGCACCAGCACCTCGGGACGCAGCACCACGGCACGCGCGATGGCAATGCGCTGACGCTGACCGCCGCTGAACTCATGCGGGTAGCGCTGGAGCAAGTTGTCCAGGCCCAGCTGCTGCGACAGGCCGACTTCTTCGAGCATCGTCAAAACGGCCACATCACGCTGCGCCACCGTCAGCTCTGGCTGATGCAAGGCCAAACCCTCGCCCACGATCTGCCCCACCGTCAAACGCGGCGAGAGCGACGCAAAGGGGTCTTGAAACACCACCTGCATGCGCCTTCGCATGCGGCGCAAATGCGCGCGGTCGGCGTTGTCGATGCGCTCGCCACTCATTAGCACCTCACCACTGGTCAGAGCCTGCAACGACAACAGCGCCATGCCGCGCGTCGTTTTGCCCGACCCTGATTCGCCCAGGATGCCTAACGTTTCACCTTGCTTGAGCCTGAGCGAAGTGGGCTGCACACCCACAAAGTGCCGTGTACCCAGCCAACCCGTGGGAACAGGGAACGTGACGCTCACATCACGCGCTTCAAGCAACAACGGCGCGCCGTCGGCCACCGCTTGCACCACACGCTGTGGGCGACTGCCGAGCAGCTTCCTTGTGTAGCTCTGCTGCGGGTTTGCAAACACCTCAGCCGTGTCACCACATTCCACCAGCTTGCCACGCTCCATCACGCCCACACGGTGGGTAAAGCGGCGCACCAGATTCAGGTCATGCGTGATGAAAAGCAGGGCCATACCCATCTCGGCTTGCACCTCGTCAAGCAGGGCCAGGATTTGTGCCTGGATCGTCACGTCCAGCGCCGTGGTCGGCTCATCGCAAATCAGCAAGGCCGGCCTGCAAGCCAAAGCCATCGCGATCATGGCGCGTTGACGCTGACCACCCGAGAGCTGGTGCGGGAACGCGTCAACACGTCGCTCGGGCTCGGGGATGCCCGTTCGTGCCAGCAGCTCAATGGCCCGCGCGCGCGCTGCGTTGGGCCGCAAACCTTCGTGCAGTTCAAGCACCTCAGCGATCTGATTGCCGATGCTGAAGAGCGGGTTCAAAGCCGTCATCGGCTCCTGAAAAATCATCGCGATGCGGCTGCCACGCAGACCACGCATCTCGCGCTCCGACTTGAGCAGCAAGTCCTCACCCGCGAACGAGATGACACCCGACGTGACGGCACCTTCAACCAGCCGCAACATCGACAAAGCACCGATCGACTTGCCCGAGCCCGACTCCCCCACCAACGCAAACTTCTCGCGCGGCGCAATGCTGAAAGACACCTCGTCAACCACGACAGCAGCGCCAAACCGAACAGTCAACCCACGCACAACAAGCAGCGCGCCATCGAGCGAACGCCCTGGATCGGGCTCCGCCCGGCCAGCGGCGTTGCCCCCTTGAGGGGGACGCGGCTCCGCCGCGTCGGGGGTGGGCCCTTTTCTTGTATCAAACGCGTCACGCAACGCGTCCCCAATGAAGGTCAGCAGCAGCATGGTGCCGGCCAGGAGAGCGAAGGTCGGCACGATGATCCACCAGGCATCGAGGTTCTCTTTGCCGACCCTTAACAGTTCACCTAAGGAGGGCGTATCGGCGGGCACACCCAAGCCTAAAAAATCGAGCGATGTGAGTGCCAAAATCGCGCCGCTCATGCGAAAGGGCAAAAAAGTGATGACCGGCGTGAGCGAGTTGGGCAGCACATGGCGCCAGATGATTTGTGCGTTGGTGAGACCCAAAGCGCGCGCCGCTTTGACGTATTCCAGATGGCGGTTGCGCAAGAATTCCGCACGCACGTAGTCCGACAAATTCATCCAACCCCACAGCGACAGCAATACCAATAGGAGCAGGAGAGAAGGCTCAAAAATCGAGGCAAAGATGATGAGCAAATACAGCTCGGGCACGGCGCCCCAAATCTCGATGGCGCGCTGCGCCCACAGGTCCAGTCGCCCGCCAAAGTAGCCCTGCACGGCACCGGCCAAGACACCCAGCACGGTGCCCACAAGAGTGAGCGCCAAGGCAAACCAAACACTCACGCGAAAGCCGTACAGCAAGCGCGCCAGCATGTCGCGGCCCTTGGGGTCCGTGCCCAGCCAGTTCACCGTGTTGGGCGATGAGGGCGGCAGTTTTCTATTGAAGTCGTCAACAGAGTCAGCACTGCGGGGGTTCGCTGTGCGCACAGCCCAGTTGCCGGGCTTTTTAAGCAGCAGGTCAATGAACGGGTCGGTCCACTGGGTGGGCGTTGAAAAGTCACCGCCCAGGGCCTTCTCAAGTGGATTGTTAAACATCGGGGCGAACCATTGCCCCCCCACTTTCGCAACGATGGGTTTGTCGTTGGACAGCGCTTCGGCCAGGGTCGCCAGCAGCAGCAAAGCGGCAAAGATCCACAGTGAGGCCGCGCCCAGGCGATGGCTCTTGAAGCGTACCCAGGCGCGTTGGTTGGGCGAGCTGCCTTGGCCGACGCGCACGCTCATTTGGCCACGCTGGTGAACTGCACGCGAGGGTCTACCAGCACGTACAGCACGTCAGACACGAGCTTCACGGCCAAGGCAATCAGCGTGAAGAGGTAGAGCGAGCCCAGCACCACAGGGTAATCGCGGCGCACCACGCTTTCATAGGCCAGCAGGCCCAGGCCATCGAGCGAAAACAAGGTTTCAATCAACACCGCGCCCGTGAAAAACGCGCCGATGAAGGCGGCCGGAAAACCCGTGATGAGCGGGATCAGCGCGTTGCGAAAAATGTGTTTGTAGAGCACTCGCCGCTGTGACAGCCCTTTGGCGCGTGCCACCAAAACGTACTGCTTGCGCATCTCTTCAATGAAGGTGTTTTTGGTGAGCATGGTCATCACGGCAAAACTGCCAATCACCATGCAGGTCAAGGGCAAGACCAGGTGCCACAGATAGTCGGTGACCTGGCCCCTGACACTCAGCTCGGCCCAGTTGTCAGAGGTCAGGCCGCGCAGCGGAAACCACTCCAAGAACGTGCCCCCCGCGAACATCACGATGAGCAAAACGCCCAGCACAAACCCGGGCACGGCATAGCCGAGCAACACGGCCACCGTGGTCAACACATCAAAGCGCGAGCCTTCGTGCACGGCCTTGGCAATGCCCAAGGGGATCGAGATCAGATAGCTGATGAAAAAAGTCCACAGGCCCAAGGTGATGGACACGGGCAGCTTCTCTTTGATGAGCGCCCACACGTCCTTGTTCTGCAAGAAGCTCTTGCCCAGATCAAATCGCACATAACTGCTCAACATATCGACATAGCGCACATGGGCTGGCTTGTCGAAGCCATAGAGCTTTTTGAGCTCTTCGAGTTGCTTGCCGTCGAGGTCGCGCCCAGCTTTGTAGCCGCCAGCCTCGCCGCCCTTGCCAGCACGCGCCTCGGCCATGATCTGCTCTACCGGGCCGCCGGGAACAAACTGCATCACAACGAAGGTGATGCTCAACGCACCCAGCAGCGTGGGGATGATGAGCGCCAGGCGCTTGAGGATGTAGCGCAGCATGGTTCAGGTTTTGGCGCTGCTCGGTTTTGATGGCAGGGGCAGCGACTTGTCCCACCACGTCCACAGCGGCCAAGGCCCGTGCTCAATGAAGCCGTAGATCAGGAAGTCGGCCGAAAAATAGTGGGCCTGCACGGCCGGTTTGCCAAAGCGGTTCCAGTGCGAGAAGAGCTCCACCGGGTGGTACAGGTCGGGCACTTGCCAGAAGTTCCACATCACCACGCGGTCCAGCGCGCGTGCGGCGTTGCGCAGCTCATCCATCGTGCCAGCGGTATTGAGTGCGTCGATCAGCGCGTCCACAGCGCGGCTCTTCACGCCGCGATAGTTGTTGTTGCCTTCTTGGTCGGCCGACTTGCTGCCCCACAGGCCCGCCAGGTCCGAGCCCTGCGGCAAAGTGAACGTGGGCTCGGCAATCGTCACCATGTCAAAGTCGTACTTCACCAAACGCCGATTGAACAAGGCGTAGTCCACCACCCGCTCGGTGAGCTTGATACCCAACTTCAGAAGGTTGCGACGCCAGTCGTCCTGGTTGCTGGGCAGTGGCGCCAAATATTCGATCTCGAAGGGCTCGCCCTGCGCGTTGCGCAACAAACCGGCGGCGTCGAGTTTCCAACCCGCTTGCTCCAGCAAAGCACGGGCTTTGAGCAGGTTACGGCGCAGGCCCTGGGGGTCATCGTCGGTGCGGGGCGCCGCATAAGGGGGACCAAAAACACGCGGCGGCAACTCGGTGCGAAAGGGCTCCAAGAGGGCCAACTCGCCCGGGCCGGGCAGTCCTTGCGCAGCAAAGTCGGAGTTGTTGAATTCGCTGCTGGCGCGCAAGTACAGCCGGGTCTTGTTGCTGCCCTCAAAGTCGAAGCTGTAGCCAAGTGCTTCGCGCACACGGATGTCTTGGAACTTGGGCCTGCGAAGGTTCAGGTTGTAGGCCTGCAAATGCGCGCCATAGCGGGTGCGCAGTTCGGCTTTGACGATGCGCCCGTCGTCCCACTTGGGGCCCTTGTGCTGGCGCAGCCAGGCGCGGCCCCGGTATTCTTTGTAGAGATCGAACTCACCCGCTTTGAATGCTTCACGCGCCACGGCGTCGTCGGTGTAGTTACGGTAGGCCACACGCTCGAAATTGAAATGCCCACGGCGCACCGGCAAGTCTTGTGCCCAGTAATGGGGGTTGCGTTTGAAGGACAGCCCTCGGGGCATGTCGACTTTGTCAACAAGGTAAGGCCCGGCTGTGATGGGTGGCTCAGAGACGATCTCATCGATCGACTTGCCCGCACCCCACTTCTTGCTGAATACCGGCATGGTGCCTGCAATGAAGGCTTGCTCGCGGCTTTTGTCCTTCATCTCGAAGCGCACCGTGCGCTCATCCACCACCACGGCGCGTGTGATGCCCTCCAGGCGTGTTTGCACGTCAGGCTGGGCGCCTTTGCTTGTCAGCAAGGTGAAGCTGTGAACAACGTCCTGCGCCGTCACCGCTTCGCCATTGTTAAATCGCGCCTGGGGGCGCAGACGAAAACTCACTGACGAAAAGTCAGGGGCAACAAAAATGCTTTCAGCCAACAAGCCGTACATCGTTAACGGCTCGTCTTGCGCCAAATGAGCCAATCCTTCGACCATCCAGATCATCACGCCTGCGGGCGCGTTGCCACGCACCGTCCAGGGATTGATTTTGTCGAAGCTCGATCGCCTGTCGGGGTTGCGCAACCTGATCGTGCCGCCCTTGGGCGCGTCGGGGTTGACGTAGGCAAAGTGCCCGAAATCGGACCCGTACTTGGGCGGTCCGTAGGCTGCAAAAGCATGCACCCAGCGACCGGTGTGGGCAGCCTCGGGCAAGGTCGGAGTTGACGAAACACTTTTGGGCGCCTGGCCTGCGGTCATAGGCTGGGCCGTCGCCGCGGTCCGAGCTTGGGCCGTGCACGCGCCAAAACCCGCGCCCGCCAGCAGCGCGTTCAGGCGCCGCCTGGCACGGCCCAGCGTGCTGAGCTCAGTCACTGCGCTCAGGCCTTGGCAGCTGCCGGCTTGAGCAAAGCTTGACAAGCCGCCTGCTGGCCCTGCCCAGCGTCGGCTTTGGCACACACCGGGTTCAGCTTCTTTTGCAAACGAAGCAAAGTGGCCGCTTGTTTGCCATCGGTGTTCCACGACACCAGCCGCGTACTCACTCGTTGCAACGAGCGCAGACTGCGGCCTTCAAAGGCTCCTGCGTCGCGCCCGGCTTCTTTGATGAGCTGCTGGCTCGCGCGCTCGATGCGGCCCACGTCACGCGGCGCCAAATCCACCAGTGCACCCAGGTAACTGGCACCCCATTGAAGGCGAGTTGCCGAGCCCACGCTTTTATCAAAAGCTTGTTGATACCAGCGCAACGCCTCTTCCTTTTTGCCCAACTTTCGGGCGTTGCTGCCAAGCTGGCTCATCAAGTAATAGGGCGAAATGCTCTTCTTCAAGTTGGCTTTGAGCAGCTCATCGCTCTCGCGCCACAAGCTGGCCAAACCCAGCAAGTAGCCCGCGTCGGGCAGCACCGCTTGGCGCTCGTAGGGGTCAACGATTTCGCGGTCGGCGCGTGCGGCGTGTTCACGCACATCGGCCAGCAAGGCCGCGGGCAATTTGACCTGCACCGCATCTTTGGGCTCACTGAGCCGCGCAAGGCGAACACGCGCCGCCAGTGCGCCCAGGCGGTCGCCACGCGACAAACTGGTGTCAGCCTCCAGGCGCTTCAGGCTGTTTTCGAAGAGTGCGAGCAAAGGCGCACGGTCGGCCGAATCGTCTGCGGACAAGGTGCGCACGATGTCTACCGCGCCGTTGCTGATGACGTCCATGAACAGGCGCGACTGCACTGCATCGGCCAGCACTTTTTGCACACGTTGGCTCAACGCCGCGTCGGCCTTCACGCCCTTGCCCTCGTCGCTGCTGGCCAAGGCCTTGAGCCACAAGCGTGTGGTGGTCTCGGCATCCGTAGCCGGACTGGCGGCGGCCAGTTGGGCCAGGAGCGCAGGCACCTCGGCTTTGGGCACCAGTTGCTGCTCGTCGGTGTCCCACGAGTAAAAAGCCAGCATGCGCCAGTCGTTGGGCGGCAGCGGTTTGCCGGCACGCGCATCGGCCAGCACGGTGGCGATGGGGCGCCCGCCCGACAAGCCCAATTGCAGCACCTGCATGACCTGGGCGGCATCGACCTCGCCGGGCAGACGCGTGATTTCGGCGCCGTCGCCGTTGAAGAGCACAACGGTCGGATAGGCACTGACCTTGAAGCGCTGTCCCAGCTTTTGCGCGCCGGGCCGGTCGCCATCCACATGAACGGCCACAAAGGAGCGGGACAACGCGGCAAAGTCTTGGCGGTTAAAGAGTGTGGCCTTGAGCTGATTGCAAGGTGGGCACCACGTGGCACCCCAGTACAGCAGCACCGGTTTCTTGGCGGCGCGGGCTTGTGCGAAGGCACGCTCGATGTCAGCGTCGTTGGCGGCTGCCTGCCAAGGCAGGTTGTTGGAGGGCGGCGACGACAAGGCGGCCCCCGCAGGCTGCGCCGCCCCAAGAGCGAACAACAGAACAATGGAGGCAACGAAGTTGTGCTGCATGGTGATGGCCGAAGGATGAAGCAAACATTGTGCGCTCCGCCGACGAGAACTCGCCAACGAGCCTTGGCCCCCCGGACGCACAGCCATTCCGCGAAGGATTGGCCACTTTGCCGCGCTTATGAACCACCACAGCGGTCGCCGCACCACGAAAATTGCGGGTTGTTCAGCTCGCTCGAACTCAATGGGCTGCCGGCCACCGCGCCACGCTCACGTCACAAGGACCACGATGAAACTCATCACTCCAGCCCATTCGCAGCAGCCCCACCTGGCCAAACGTTGCGGCATGGCCGGCATCGCCGCCGTTGCGCTGTGCATTGCTCAGACTTTGGCTCTGCCCGCACTCGCTGCCCCAGAGGGGCCTGCAGCAATGTACGACGACGCGCTGCAACGGCTGGAGCGCAACGACTTGGCCGGCGCCGCCATACAGCTCAAGAACGCTCTCCAGCAGGACAAAAGAATGCTGGCGGCCCACCTGCTGTTGGGCAAGGTGCTGATTCGTGCCAACGAATACAAGGCCGCTGAAGCCGCCTTGGAAGAGGCCTTGCGACAGGGCGTGAGCAAGGCCGAGGTCGCCATCCCCTTGGGCCAGGTCTACTTGCAGATGGGCGAGACACGCAAGTTTCTCGACACCTTCCCTACAGCCGGGCTGCCACCGGGTATGCATGCTGAGATCTTGACCATGCGGGGCACGGCGCTGGCCATGTCAGGCAGCGCTCCTGCCGCGCTACAGGCCTACGCTGAAGCCCGCGCGCTGGACCCCAAAGCGGCCGGCCCGTGGATGGCCGAGGCACCCATCTTTTTGCGTGCAGGCGAGCCGACCAAGGCCAAAGCATCAGCGACAAAAGCCACGGAACTTGCTCCTGACAGCGCTGCGGCCTGGTATCAACTTGGCACGGTTTTGCACACCTTGGGTGACCCCCAGGGCGCGCTCACGGCTTTTGACAAATCCTTGACCTTGAACGCCAAACATGTGGACTCAC
This sequence comes from Rubrivivax sp., assembly GCA_043776165.1. Classification (GTDB taxonomy): domain Bacteria; phylum Pseudomonadota; class Gammaproteobacteria; order Burkholderiales; family Burkholderiaceae_C; genus Rubrivivax. The sequence goes on from JAYVRO010000061.1 coordinate 21,874, forward strand.
GCGTCTCGCGTGCCGCTGTGCTGGTGGGCCTCAAGCGCGACGAAGAAGCCGCACGTGAGTTGGCTCAGCTCAAAGAATGGGGCGTTGTTGAACCCCGCGCTTCGTTTTTGCGCGGCACGCAAGCTGCCCAGCGAGGGGACGCGGCTGCGGCCAAGGCCGAGTTTTCAAGCGCCATCGGTCTGATCGACGCCATGCCCCCGGGGCTGCGCAGCGGCAATGAGCCACTGCTGATGGCGGCTGCACTGTCGCACCGTTCTCTGGGCAACCTGGAAAAGGCGCGTGAATACCTTGAGACCTTGATCGCCCGCAACAACAAACACTATGCCGGACAGTTGCTGTTAGCCTCCATCTTGCTGGACACGCGTGAGGTCAACCGTGCCATGCCCATGCTCGAATACCTGCATCGAATCACGCCCGACGAGCCGCAAGTGTTGTATCTGCTGGGCTCAGCCTACATGGCCAAGCGCCAATTTGGCCCCGCTGCCGAAGCCTTTGAGCGCGCCTCCGCTCGCAGCAGCAACAACGCCGCGTTGCGCGAGTTGGGTTTCAGCCAACTGGGTTTGGGACAAGACAAGATAGGTCTGGCCAATCTTGAAAAGGCATGGGCCAAGAACCCGGCTGACTACCGCGCGGGCGTTCAACTGGCCACCCTGTACATGCGTCAAGGCGAGTCGGTCAAGGCGGTGCAGACGGCGCAAGCGCTGGTCAAAGTCGACCCTGAAAACCTGGCAATGGTCAACTTTTTGGGCAACGTCAAGGGCCGGGTTCGCGACACTGCTGGCGCGCGCGAGGCCTTCACCAAAGTCCTGGCCAAAGACCCGAAATTTCGCCCCGGCATCATCAACCTGAGCTGGCTCGACATGGAAGAAGGCAAGCTGGCCGAAGCGCGCGAACGACTCGGCCAACACATCAAGGAAAACGCCAACGACGGCGAAGTGCTGTTCCAGCTGGGCGCGCTTGAACAAAAGGCCAAGAACAACACCTTGGCCTTGGCACATTGGAAAAAGTCCGACGAATTGCTGCGCCAAGATCCCCGCCCGGGCATGTCGGCCGTCGAGCTGATGGCCGAAATGCGCCATAACGACCAAGCCCTGGCCGCCGCCAAAGTCTTGGCAGCCAAGTTTCCGAATGCGGTAGGGGTGCAAGCATTGCTGGCACGAACCTATGCCACGGCAGGGGATGCTGTTGGGGCACGCCTGGTCTTGCGCGAAGCCACCAAACTGGCGGGTTTTGACTCTTCGGCCTTGGTGATGCTCGGGCGCATGTTGCTGTCCATGGCCGACCTCGATGGCGCTACGCTGGCCACGACCAAGGCGCTGCAAGCCAGCCCCGCCGACATTGGCGCCATGGTGCTCAAGGTCGAATTGGCCGCGCGGCGCGGCAACGTCACCGAGATTGACGCTGCGATGACGGCCTTGGCCGCCAAGCATCCCGGCAAAGCACAAACCCTTTTGACCGCTGGCAATATCGCGGTCTCGCGGGGCAAGTTCCCTCAGGCCATCGCCCAGTACAAGACGGTGATGGATCGCGAGCCCAATACCCCCACCGCTTTGATGCTGACCCATGCTTATTTGGGCGCAAAAGAGGCCGACAAGGCCTTGCTCATGCTCGAAGCGTGGAGCGGCAAAAATCCGGCCGACCGCACTGTTTTGCGCGCATTGGCTGAGGTTCAGCTTCTGCTCGGCAAAAATGACGCCGCGCGCAAGAGCTACGCCACGGTGGTTGCTGCCGACCCGGAAGACCCTGCCGCACTCAACAGTTACGCCCAATTGTTACAGCGCCTGAACGACCCCACTGCGATCAGTGTGGCCGAAAAGGCCGTCAAATTGGCGCCGAACCACCCCGGCTACGCCGACACGCTGGGCTGGATGCTGGTGCAGCAAGGCGATACCGAAGCGGGTACTCGCTTGCTGCGCGACGCTCGACTGCGTGAACCCGGCAATGGCCAATTTCGCTACCACTTGGTACAGGCCTTGTTCAAAGCGGGCAAAAAAACCGAGGCCAAAGAAGAGCTGACCGCAGCACTGTCAGCGGGCATGCCCCTGCCCAAGGGGCCCGAGTTCAACAAACTGAAAACCGACCTGGGTTTGTAACCAGCGCTTGACTGCCCATAACTTCGCGGCCGTAATTTTCGAGTGTCGCTTGGCTTGACACATCGGAATGTCGCCCATCAGCTAACGTGATTAACTCATTGAAAATTAAGCAGTTTTTTCCACTGGCCCTGGTTTTGCTAATGTATCTATCAGCAAGGCCCAGTTTTGCTTAAATATTGTTCAGTCTGCCTGGGTCCAACAAAAATCCTTTTCGAAAGGCTCCTATGAAAACCATTGGATCGATGTTCAAACTGGCCGCCGTGAGTGTTGCGCTTGTATGTGGCGCGGGCACAGCGAGTGCTGTGGCATTGAGCAACACCGCGTCGAACGGTGGCACAAACCTCCTCAACGACTTCAACGGCGGCACGACCTACTCGGCTTCATGGACCGGTGCGCAGCAAATGAACGACGGCATCGGTTCTTACTGGGTGTACTGCACCGACCCCAAGACCGGCTTCTCAAACAACACCAACGTTTACACCGAAGTGACTTTGTCCAACTTCCTCACGGGCTCGGGTTACACCGATCAAATGACTTCTGCCGGCTACGCCGGTTTGGCCTACACCGCGCAGGCCGCCGCCACGGTTCAAGCCAACCTGATCAACCTGTTCTCACACGCCTACGCCGATGGCCTGTCCAACGCCACCAAGGCTGCGGCTTTCGGCTTTGCGGTGTGGTCGATCATTGGCGAATCGGGGGCGAACCTGAGTGCCACCGCCGGCGCGTTGCGGTCTGAGGGCAGTCTTGCTGGGGCAGCAAATGACGCGCTCGACACACAAATCGGTGCGTACATGACGGCCTTGACCAGCAATGCCTGGGGTGCCGTCAACGGCGCCAACCTGACCACGGCAACCGCCTACACCTACACGGTCTACGCTGACCTGGCGCCCCACACGTCGCAGAACTTCATCAAGGTGGTTCCTGGCGGCGGCGGCGCCGGCGGCGGTGGCGTTCCTGAGCCTGGCTCGTTGGCCCTTGTTGCCCTGGCAGCGCTGGGTGTCTTTGGCGCGCGTCGCGCGGCCCCGAAAGCCTGACCCGCAACAGCCTCCGCTGTGCTTAAAAAGAGCCGACCTGGGGTCGGCTTTTTTGTTTTCCGCTGGGCTACTCCACCACCCGCACGCCCTTCCAAAACGCCACCCGCCCTTTGATGTCAGCCGCAGCAGGCAGCGGGTCTGTGTAAGTCCACACGGCATCAGGGTTCGCGTCGCCGTCCACAAACAGCGTGTGGTAACTGGCCTGCCCTTTCCAGGAACACATGGTCTTGGTGTTGCTGGGCAAGAGGTACTTCTTGTCGATCGCTTCCAAGGGAAAGTAGTGGTTGCCTTCAACCACGACGGTGTGATCGCTCTCGGCCACCACGGTGCCATTCCAAATTGCCTTCATGTTTGCTCCACGTGTTTCTGAAGCGCGATGATGGCCCGCGCGATAAGCTTGCGCAATCTTTCATGCCCTTCCATCGAAACATGAGCAAAGCTCCTCAACCCGACACCGTATTGAAGCCCCGCAGCGTCGAGCGCATCATCCTAGGCCAAGCCACCAGCGATGGCGACGGCGTGAAACTCACGCGCGTCTTGGCCCAAAACCTGCAACGCCGACTCGACCCTTTTTTGATGTTGGACGTCTTTGGCTCCGACAAGCCCGGCGACTACATTGGCGGGTTCCCCAACCACCCGCATCGCGGTTTTGAGACCATCACCTACATGTTGGACGGTCGCATGCGCCACCGCGACAGCGCGGGCAACGTGGGCTTGCTGGTGCCCGGCAGCGTGCAATGGATGACTGCTGGGCGCGGCGTCATCCACAGTGAAATGCCTGAGCAAGAAGACGGTTTGATGGCCGGGTTTCAGCTGTGGTTGAACCTGGCCGCGCGCGACAAGATGTGCACGCCGTGGTACCGCGACATCAGCAGCCAAGAGATTCCAGAGGCGAATCTCCCAGGCGTGCTGGTGCGGGTGATCTCGGGCCACAGCCAAGGTGTGGCAGGCGCCATGCAGCGCGAAACCACCGAGCCACTGTACTTGGACATTCACCTCGACGCCGACGCGCGCTTGTCGCAAAACCTGCCCGGCACGCACAACGCCTTCGTCTTTGTTTATCGCGGTGAGCTCAACATTGGCACCACTGCTGTGCCCGCGCAGCACATGGCGTTGCTGGGCAACGAGCCGGGGAGCGACGGCGTGACGCTGCAAGCAGGCGGCGAAGGCGCCCGAGCGATTCTCGTCGCAGGCAAACCGCTGAACGAGCCCATCGCGCAATACGGCCCGTTTGTGATGAACACCAACCAAGAGATTTACCAAGCCGTGGAAGACTTCAACGCCGGGCGCCTGGCTTGAGACAGCGCTCAAGCCAGCCAAAGGCCCAAGTCAAATCACCTTGGCGCGCATCAAGTCGTTGCTGTTGAGCGCACCCACCAAGCGCTGGTCGGCGTCAACCACCAGCACACTGGTGATGCGGTAGCGCTCCATTACTTCGGCGGCGTCTACGGCCAACGCGTCGTCGCGCACCAACTTGGGCGAGGGGTGCAAAACATCGGCGGCGGTGAGCGAGCGCAAGTCTGCGCCTCGCTCGATCAATCGACGTAAATCGCCGTCTGTGAAGATACCCGCCACGCCGCCGTCGCCGTTCACAACGGCGGTGAAGCCCAGGCCCTTGCCAGTCATTTCGCGCAGCAAAGCCATCAAGCTGGCGTCGGGCGACACACGGGGCACCTCGGCGCCGCTGCGCATCAAATCGCGCACATGCATCAAGAGCTTGCGCCCCAGGGTGCCGCCAGGGTGCGAGCGCGCAAAGTCCTCTTCACGAAAACCGCGCGCGTCGAGCAAAGCCACTGCCAGCGCGTCTCCCAAAGCCATCTGGGCCGTGGTGCTGGCGGTGGGCGCCAGGTTCAAAGGGCAAGCCTCTTGTTCGACCCCGCTGTCAAGTACATGGTCGGCATGGCGCGCCAGGGTGGACTCGCTCTGCCCTGTCATCACCACCAGGGCCACACCGATGCGACGCAGTGCTGGCAGCACAGCGGCCAGCTCGTCGCTTTCACCACTGTTGCTGATGGCCAGCACGACGTCGCCCGGCATCACCATGCCCAGGTCGCCATGGCTGGCTTCTGCGGGGTGAACAAAAAACGAGGGCGTTCCCGTGCTGGCCAAGGTGGCGGCAATTTTGCGGCCCACGTGGCCGCTCTTGCCCATGCCCATCAGCACGACGCGCCCCTGGCAAGCCAGCATGGCGCTTACCGTCGCTACAAAACCAAGGCCCTGGCGCGCCGCCAAGCCCTGGATAGCGCGCACTTCGATGTCGAAGGTCTGTTTGGCCAGTTGCAGGCAGCGTTCAGCGTCGAAGCCGCGTGTGGCTGAGGCGGGTAGGTTTGTGATCACATTGCGCTCACGTTGTGCCGCGCGCCGTTGGGCCACGCTGAACTGTCGAATACGATGCCAGCGATTCTAGGTAGCCATGGCCTCCACACTCGAACTGGTGCTGCTTTACCTCGTCGCCGCTGTGCTGGGTGTCGTGGCCTGCCGTTCGCTGAAATTGCCCCCGATGTTGGGCTATTTGGTGGCCGGCGTACTGATTGGCCCCAACGCCTTGGCCTTGGCCAAGGACAGTGCCGGCGTGAAGTACCTGGCCGAGTTTGGTGTGGTCTTTTTGATGTTCGTCATCGGGCTCGAATTCAACCTGCCCAAGCTGCGCAGCATGCGTTCGCTGGTGTTTGGCCTGGGGCTGACGCAGGTCACGCTGACCATGCTGGGCGCCTTGTTGGGCCACTTCATGCTGGTGTGGGGCTATACCGCGATCTCCGGTCAGGCATGGCAGATGGGCTGGCAAGGCGCCATCGTGTTGGGCGGCGCGCTGGCCATGTCGTCGACTGCCATCGTCGTCAAATTACTCACCGAACGGCTGGAGTTGGAGAGCGAACACGGTCGCCGTGTCCTGGGTGTGTTGCTGTTCCAAGACCTCGCCGTCGTGCCGCTGCTGGTGCTCATTCCTGCCCTCAACAGCAGCGCCGAAGAGATGCTGACCTCGCTCGGGCTGGCATTGCTCAAGGCCGTTGTGCTGTTGACTCTGTTGCTGGTCGGCGGCCAAATAGTGATGCGCTGGTGGTTGACCTTGGTGGCGCGTCGCAAGAGCGAAGAGTTGTTCATGCTCAACCTCTTGCTTGTCACCTTGGGTTTGGCCTGGATGACGGAACAAGTCGGCCTGTCGCTTGCCCTGGGCGCTTTTGTGGCCGGCATGCTCGTGGCAGAGACTGAATACAAACACCAAGTGGAGACCGATATCCGGCCTTTCCATGATGTGTTGTTGGGCCTGTTTTTCATCACCATCGGCATGAAACTCGACTGGCATCCGCTGGCCCAGCAATGGCCGCTTGTACTGATGTTGACGGTTGCGCCGGTGCTGGCCAAAGCCACCCTGGTGGGCTTGGTGGCCCGCTACTACAAGGCGCAGCCCGGCACCGCCATTCGCACCGGTTTGTACTTGGCCGGTGCCGGTGAATTTGGCTTTGTGCTGCTCGCTCTCGGTACGGACAACGGCCTGGTGTCTCCGGCCTGGGTCAACCCCATCCTCGCCAGCATGGTGTTGTCGATGATTGCCACGCCGCTCATCATCATGGCCAGCAACCGCATCGTGATGCGCCTGTCGAGCAGCGACTGGATGCTGCAAGCCCTGCAGCTCACCAGCATCGCCAAACGCGCCATCGGTGCCGAAAAACACGTGATCATTTGCGGTTATGGGCGCAGCGGGCAAAACCTGGCGCGCATGCTCGACACCCAGGCCATTCCCTACATGGCGTTGGATCTGGACCCCGACCGCGTACGCCAAGCCGCCGCTGCCGGCCAAAACGTTGTTTTTGGCGACGCGTCAAGGCTGCAAAGCCTGATGGCAGCAGGCTTGGCACGCGCGAACGCCGTGGTGGTGAGCTACCCCGACACGCCATCGGCACTGAAGATATTGCGCCTGGTGCGTGAGCACGCTCCGCAAGTGCCCGTGGTGGTGCGCACCATCGACGACAGTGATCTTGAAAAGCTGCGCGCGGCGGGTGCCACCGAGGTGGTGCCTGAGGCCATAGAAGGCTCGCTGATGTTGGCCAGCCACGCCTTGGCGCTGGTGGGTGTGCCCATGCGTCGAGTCATTCGTCTCACGCGTGACGCCCGCGACGCGCGCTATGGCTTGCTGCGCGGATATTTCCATGGTGCCGACGACGACACCGCTGAAGAGCTGGCGCAGGCGCGTTTGCTCAGCGTGACGTTGCCCAACAGCACGGTTTACGCAGGCCACACTTTGGCCAGTCTTGACCTGGTGGCCCAGACCGTGAATGTCGTGTCGGTGCGCCTGGCCAGTGGCAAGGTTGTCAAGCCCGACGGCACCTTGCATCTCGGCGCTGGCGACACGCTGGTGCTGGCCGGTTTGCCTGAATCCCTGGCCTTGGCCGAAAAGAAGTTGCTAAAAGCCTGAGCTGACAGAACCAGCGAACTGTGCGGATGCCCGCGCCTGTGGCCTAATCGCGCCTTCGCCGAAATTTTTCTCACCCTGTCCGGAGCCCCTCATGGCCATCAAGATCAGAACCGAAGCCGACCGCGTCGCCACCCCCCGCGTGCTGCCGCCCCCCGGCACCAACGCCACCACGGGCCGTGGCCAGAAGGTCAGCCTCGAGCGCGGTTCGCATACCCGCAGCAAAAAGAACGCCGGCAAGCGCGCCAAAAAAGGCGGCTGAGCCTGGGCTTGAGGGCTGCCTTCGCCGCCCTGAACGATGCTTCGCTTAACAGAACTCCGGCTGCCCTTGGGGCACGCCGATGAAGATCTGCGCCGCGCGCTCTTGGCGCGGCTCAAACTCGTCAGCGCCGAGCTAATCGGCCACACGGTCTTCAAGCGCAGCTACGACGCGCGTAAGAAGGTGGCGGTGGTGCTCATCTACACGGTGGACTGCACCCTGGCCCATGAAGCCGCCGTTTTGCAGCGCTTGGCGGGTGACCCGCATGTCCGCCCCAGCCCCGACACCCGCTACCGTTTCACGGGCCACGCGCCTGCCGACTTTTACGCCGCGCAGCGCCCGCGCCCGGTGGTCGTGGGTTTCGGTCCCTGTGGGCTGTTTGCTGCCCTGATCTTGGCGCAGATGGGCCTGCGTCCCATCGTGCTGGAGCGTGGCCGGGCGGTACGCCAACGCACAAAAGACACTTGGGGTTTGTGGCGCCAAGGGGTGCTGGACGCCGAATCCAACGTGCAGTTCGGGGAAGGGGGTGCGGGCACCTTTTCTGATGGCAAGTTGTGGAGCCAGATCAGCGACCCAAGGCATCTCACGCGCAAGGTGCTCACAGAATTTGTCAAGGCCGGCGCGCCCGAAGAAATCCTCTTCGTCAGCAAGCCCCACATTGGTACGTTTCGGCTGGTCAGCGTGATCGAAAAAATGCGGGCTGAGATCGAAGCGCTGGGCGGCGAGATTCGCTTTGAGCAACGTGTCGTCGACCTGCACATCAGCGCCGGTCGCGTGCGCGGCCTGCGCTTGGCCAGCGGTGAAGAACTGATGGCCGATCACGTTGTTCTGGCCTTGGGCCACAGCGCACGCGACACCTTCAGCATGCTGCACGAGCGCGGCGTTTTTATGCAGGCCAAGCCCTTCAGTGTCGGCTTTCGCATTGAACATCCGCAAGGGCTGATCGACCGCGCCCGCTTCGGTCCGAGCGCAGGTCACCCCGTGCTGGGTGCGGCCGACTACAAACTCGTGCACCACGCCAGCAATGGCCGCTCGGTCTACAGCTTTTGCATGTGCCCGGGGGGCACGGTGGTGGCCGCCACCTCCGAACCCAACCGTGTGGTGACCAATGGCATGAGCCAGTACTCACGCAACGAGCGCAACGCCAACGCGGGCATCGTGGTGGGCATCAACCCTGCGGACTATCGGCAAGACGGCGCGACGCAAGGCGAGGTCTCGCCGCTGGATGGCATGACTTTCCAGCGCATTTGGGAGTCGCGCGCTTATCAGTTGGGGGGCGGGGCATACCAAGCACCCGGGCAGTTGGTTGGCGACTTCATTCAGGGCCAAACCTCCACCGCGCCGGGCCAGGTATTGCCGTCTTACAAACCGGGCGTCGCGATGACGAACCTGGCCCTGCCGGGACAAGGCAGCTTGCCCGATTACGCCCTGGCCGCGATCCGCGAAGCCCTGCCCGCTTTTGAGCAACAGATCAAAGGTTTTGCCATGCCCGACGCGGTGCTCACCGGCGTTGAAACCCGCACCTCGTCGCCCTTGCGCATCACGCGTGGGCGCAACTTTCAAAGCCTCAATGTCGCCGGCTTGTACCCCGCCGGGGAAGGCGCGGGATACGCTGGCGGCATCATGTCGGCCGGTGTGGACGGCATTGAAGTCGCCGAGGCTTTGGCTGCGAGCGTGCTGGGGCTGGGTTAACGTTTGAGATAAGCCTCTTTGCGATCAGGGTGGCGGCCCGCTTCGACAACTTTTCACATGACTCGCTCTTTCGGTCTCGCTCTTTCGGTCTCGCATTTGGGCTCTCGCATTTGGGGTCTCGAAGCTGGGCTCCACAAAGCGTCCTGCGTGGCCCTCACGTTGCCCGTCACGGGCTTGGGGGTGACCCGTCGGCAAGACGCGCCGCAGCCATCGCGGCTTTTAGCTCGTCACACCTCTGGCAAGGTCATTTCCCGATGCAAAAACCGCTGAATATTTCGCCCAGCAAAGCGTCGGCGCTCATGGCGCCGGTGATGTCACCTAAGGCGTTGTGCGCCAAGCGCAATTCTTCGGCCAAGAGCTCCAGGGCCTTGTCGCCCTGACCTGCGTGCACCCGCGCCAGCGCCAGGTGGGCTTGGGCGCGTTTCAGCGCTTGGACATGCCGAGCGCGCGCGATGAAAAGCCCCTCGGCGCTGGCCTGCCAACCAGCACGCTGCAACAGCGCCTGGCGCAAAACATCCAGTCCGGCACCGCTGCGCGCGGACAGGTAGATTGCGTCCAACTGCTGCGGCGTTTGCGCATGCGCCAAGTCAAGTTTGTTGAAGACGTGCAGCACGTGGCCGCTCGCTGGCAAACGCGCTGCTATGGCCG
>JAYVRO010000062.1:0-8246 GCA_043776165.1 Rubrivivax sp.
GTCAAGACCGAAGTGTGTTTGCATCATGCTGTGCATTCTGCGGATTACAGTTCCAGATTACTAGATGGGATGACCCTAGGTTTTGCAGAGTTTCCTTAGGCGAAACCCAGTACTAGATCTCGACCTTGGAGCCGAGCTCGACGATTCGGTTGGTGGGCAGGTTCAAGAAGTCGGCCGCCGCTGAAGCGTTGCGGTGCATGCTGGCAAAGAGCTTTTCGCGCCACATGGCCATGCCGCCGCCAAAGGTGGGTGTCACCGTGTCGCGGCTCAAGAAGTAGCTGGTTTCCATGTCTTCGAGCTGCACGCCACGGGCTCGCACGAGCTTCAGCGCGTCAGGCACATCGGGATCGTTCTTGAAGCCAAAGTGCAGCGTGATCTGCCAGCAGTTGTGGCCCAGCGATTCGATCTCGCAGCGTTTGTTAAAGCCGATCCAGGGCACTTCATGGTGTTGCACGGTGACGAACAGGTTTTGCTCGTGCAGCACCTTGTTGTGTTTGAGGTTGTGCAACAGCGCAAAAGGCGTGGCGCCGCGCTCGGTGTTGAGGAAAACGGCCGTTCCACTCACCCGAACGGGTGGGCTCAGGAAAATGGATTCGAGAAAACTCGTGAGCTCGATCGCCTCTTCGCGCATGCGGTGCGACATGAGCTTGCGGCCCTGCTTCCAGGTCATCATGAGCAGGAACATCACCGCACCGATGACCAGCGGGAACCAACCGCCTTCCAAGATCTTCACCAAGTTTGCGCTGAGAAATGTCACATCGATGATGAAGAAAACGCCCGTGGAAGCAAGGCACAGTGCCAGCGGCATCTTCCAGGCGTAGCGCACGACGTAAAAAGTCAGGATGGTCGTGATGGTCATGTCAATCGTTACTGCGATGCCATACGCTGAAGCCAGCGCACCGCTCGAGCCAAACATGACCACGGCCACAACCACCATCAAGTAGAGCGACCAGTTGACAAACGGGATGTAGATCTGCCCCGTTTCGCGTACGGAGGTGTGCAGAACGCGCAGGCGTGGCAAGTAGCCCAGTTGAATGACCTGTTTGGTGACGGAAAAAGCGGCCGTGATGAGCGCCTGAGATGCGATGCTGGCGGCCAAGGTGGCCAGGGCAATCAACGGGTAGAGCGCCCAAGCCGGCGCCATTTCAAAAAACGGGTTGTTGGCTTTGTCCGGATGGGCCAAGAGCATGGCGCCCTGGCCAAAGTAGTTGATCACCAGGGCGGGCATGGCGACGGCGAACCACGCCAGCCGTATCGGGCGCTTGCCAAAGTGGCCCAGGTCAGCGTAGAGCGCTTCACCGCCCGTCACGCACAGCACCACAAAGCCCAGTGCCAGAAACGAGGTTGCCGGGTGTACCAACAAAAAGGCAAAAGCATGGTGCGGAGACAACGCCACCAGCACCTGCGGATGGGCCACGATGTGGGGCAAGCCCATGGCAATCAGGCTAACAAACCAGATGACCATGATGGGGCCGAAAAACTTGCCCACCGTGGCTGTGCCAAAACGCTGGGCGGCAAAGAGCAGGGTCAACACGATCAGTGATATCGGCACGATGAATCGGTGCAGCGCTGGTGCAGCCACTTCCAGCCCTTCAACCGCACCCAGCACCGACACCGAAGGCGTGATCACGCCGTCGCCAAAAAAGATGGCCGTGCCAAAGATGCCCACCAACAGCAAGCGCCTGCGCAGCGCGGGCCTGTCGTGCACGGCGGTCGATGCCAACGCCAACATGGCGATGAGCCCACCTTCGCCGTTGTTGTCGGCGCGCAGGATGAGTACCACGTAGTTGATGGACACCACCACGGTGAGCGTCCAAAACACCAGCGACAGAATGCCAATGATGTTGTCTGGCGTGACCGGCACCCGACCTGGCGCGAAGACTTCTTTCAGCGCATAAAGCGGGCTGGTGCCGATGTCGCCATAGACGACGCCCAAGGCGGCCAAGGTGAGTGCGGCCACGGCACCTTTGCTGTGTCTTGAAGCAGATGCTGTCATGTTGGCAATCAAAGTGAGCTGAGCACAGCGGCGCCGATCGACGGCGCTACTCGTAGACCTCGGCGTCGGGGTCTGTGGCTTCCAGCTCGTAGGCTGCGGCCAGCATGGCCAATCGGGCGATGACGCCGTACATGTAAAAGCGGTTGGGTGCGCTGGCACCTGGTTTGGCGCCTGGTTTGGGCAGTTGATGGCTTTCGGCAAAGGCCAGCGGCACGTAGTGCGAACCGGGTGCGGCCAGGTTGTCGTCGGTACCGCGTTCGGCGTGCACGCGATAAAAGCCACCCACCACATAGCGGTCGATCATGTAGACCACAGGCTCGGCCACGGCACTGTTCATTCGTTCGTAGGTGGGCACGCCCTCTTGCACGATGACCTCGGTGACGCCACCGAGTTCGGCGCGCCCAGTGACGCGGTTCTTGGCCTGCGCCTGCGCAGCCAGCTGGCTCGCGTCGCGCACCGTCAAATAGCCCGACCCCGACGTGCCGTTGTCGGCCTTGACGACGACAAAAGGTTTGTCCTTGATGCCGAACTCTTTGTACTTGCGCTTGAGCTTGACGAGCAGCGTATCGGCCGTGGTTTGCACACAATCGAGGCCCGCAGGGGCGCTCAAGTCCACCTGACCGCAGCGCCCGTGCATGGGGTTGATGAGCCAGGGGTCCATGCCCAAGAGCTTGGCAAAGCGCTTTGCCACTTCTTCATAGTTGTGAAAGTGCGCCGACTTGCGCCGCAATGGCCAGCCGGCGTGCAGCGGCGGCAGCAAGAACTGTTGCGCGAGCCCTTGCAAAAGGGCGGGCGTGCCATTGGCCAAGTCGCTGTTGAGCAAGATCGTGCAAGGGTCAAAATTTTTCAATCCCAGTCGCCCGCCCGCCTTGACCACCGGCTCGATGAGCACCTCTTGGCCATCTGGCGATTGCAGTCGCAGCGGTTTTTTCATGGCGGCGTCCAAGGAGCCCAAGCGCACATTCAAACCCGCCTGCGTAAAAATCTGCATCAGGCGCGTGACGCTGGTCAAGTAGAACGGATCAGCTGTGCGCGGACGCGGAATAAGCAGCAAGTTTTTTGCTTCGGGGCAGATCTTTTCTATCGACGCCATGGCCGCTTGCACCGCCAACGGCAGCATCTCGGGCGTCAGATTGTTGAAGCCGCCGGGGAACAAGTTGGTGTCGACGGGTGCCAACTTGAAGCCCGCGTTGCGCAAGTCCACCGCTGTGTAAAACGGCGGCGTGTGCTCCATCCATTCCAAACGAAACCAGCGCTCGATGACGGGCACCGATTCGAGGATGCGCGCTTCGAGCTCGTTGATGGGGCCCGTGAGGGCAGTGACAAGGTGCGGGACCATGGGTGGGCCCGCATTCTGGCACCGTCAGTGCTGCGGGTTGTGCAAAGCAGCATGGCTTGGCTATCGCCGGTATAGCGGTAATCAGATTGCGGGACCAGTGCGCCGTGCGTTAGCCTCGCTCCCGCTGTTTCAGCACCCACCCTGACATTTAAGCAAGGAGCACATCATGGGCTTGAAGGGATCTAAAACCGAGCAAAACCTGAAAGACGCCTTCGCAGGCGAATCGCAGGCCAATCGGCGTTATCTGTACTTCGCAAACAAGGCCGACATTGAAGGCCAGAACGACGTCGCGGCGCTGTTCCGCTCCACCGCAGAAGGCGAGACCGGCCACGCCCATGGCCACCTCGAATTCCTGGAAGCCACTGGCGACCCCGCCACCGGCTTGCCCATTGGTTCGAGCCGCCAAAACCTGGCTGCCGCTGTGGCTGGCGAAACCCACGAGTACACCGACATGTACCCGGGCATGGCCAAACAAGCCCGCGACGACGGTTTTGATGAGATCGCTGACTGGTTTGAAACGCTGGCCAAGGCCGAGCGTTCGCACGCCAATCGGTACCAAAAGGCATTGGACGCGCTGGTCGATTAAGGCCGCGTCCCAAGGCTAGTGAACAAGGGGCTTCGGCCCCTTGTTTGTTAGAGATCCACTTGACTTGATAGATGGAGACAGCGCCATGCGCGAAGGCAACCTCGAGGCCCCTACACGGCACGCCATCGACTGGAAGAACCCCGACTTCTACGATGTCGACAAGGCCCAGGCCGAGATGGAACGTGTGTTCGACATCTGCCACGGCTGCCGCCGCTGTGTGAGCCTGTGCAAGAGTTTTCCGACACTCTTTGATCTGGTTGACGCCACCGCAGACGGTGAAGTGCATGGCGTCAAGAAAGAGGCCTATTGGAGCGTGGTGGACCAGTGCTACTTGTGTGACCTGTGCTACATGACCAAGTGCCCCTACACGCCGCCACACGCTTGGAACCTTGACTTTCCACACCTGATGTTGCGCGGCAAGGCCATCCAGCATCACAACGGCGAGGTGAGCGCCAGAGCCAAGTTCCTGGCCAGCACCGACACGCATGGCCAGTTTGCTGGCATCCCCATCGTGGTGGATGTGGTCAACGCGATCAACAAAACAGTGCCTGCGCGCAAGCTGATGCAGAGCACATTGGGCGTGGCCGAAAAAGCCTGGATGCCCAGCTTGGCGGACCAGCGGTTCCGCTGGGGCAAGGCCATGAGCGGCGCGGCCACGGTCGTCACCAACGGCGAACGCACGCCGGGCAAAGTGGCTGTTTTTGCCACTTGCTACGTGAACTACAACGAGCCCGGCATCGGCAACGACTTACTTCAATTGTTAGAACACAACAACATCCCCTACGAGATTGTTGACAAAGAAGAATGCTGCGGCATGCCCAAGCTCGAACTGGGGGATTTGCCCTCGGTGGAGCGCAGCAAAAACGCCAACATTCCGGTGCTGGCACGCTATGCACGCGAAGGCTTTGCGATCCTGAGCGCCATCCCCAGTTGCACCTTGATGTTCAAGCAAGAACTGCCGCTGATGTTCCCCGACGAGGCCGATGTTCAGCTCGTCAAAGAAGCCATGTTCGACCCTTTTGAGTACCTCATCGCGCGCCATAAAGATGGCCTGCTGAAGCTTGATTTCACAACCGCGCTGGGCAGCGTGAGCTATCACATCCCCTGCCATGGCCGCGTGCAAAACATCGGCAAGAAGACCGAAGAGATGTTCAAGCTCATCGGCAAAACGGTGCAGGTAAAGCTCAACACCGTAGAGCGCTGTTCTGGCCACGCGGGCACTTATGGCGTGAAGGCCCAGTTCCACGAGAACGCCATGAAGATTGGCAAGCCAGTGTTCAAGGCGATGTCGCTGGGTGTTGGCGGCAACGCGCCAGACTTCATCAGCAGCGACTGCGCGCTGGCCGGCCACCACATCGAACAAGGCATGCGCGAGGCGGGCACACCGGCCAAGGCGCTCAGGCACCCGATTTCACTGGTGCGTCTGGCCTACGGTTTATAGACAAAGGAATCAACATGACCACGATCAAGACACCGATCACCAAAGCCAATTTGATGACCCTGGAGGCTTACGCGAAAGTCCGCAAAACCGGCCAGCCCGAGGCCATTGCCCACCGCCGTTTACGCAGCGTGCAGTTGGGTGACAACTTGACGCTTCAATTCGAAGACGAGCGCACCATTCGGCGCCAGATTCAAGAGATGTTGCACATCGAGAAAGTCTTCGACGAAGACGGCATCCAAAGCGAAATTGACGCTTACGCCGCCCTGGTGCCTGATGGCAGCAACTGGAAGGCCACGATGCTCATCGAGTACCCCGATGTTCATGAGCGCAAACGTGAACTGGCGCGCCTGATCGGCGTCGAGGACCGCATGTTTGTGGAGGTCGAGGGCCATGCCCGCGTGTACGCCATTGCTGATGAAGACCTGGACCGCGAAAACGACGAGAAGACTTCGGCCGTGCACTTTGTACGCTTCGAATTCACGCCCGCGCAGCGCGACGCCGTGCGTGCGGGCGCTGGCGTGAAACTGGGTTGCGACCACACCCATTACCCGGCGCACCTCAGCATCTCGCCAGAGACCCTGGCCAGCTTGGCCGGTGACTTGCGAGCGTGAATCTGGCGCCGCCCAAGTAGTCTTTGGGCGCCCGTGGCGTCCCTGGCCCAGCGGCGTTACAGCGTTTCGCTGGCTTCGAAGTCGAGCTCGACTCGGGCGCCGTTGGGGTCGTGGCTGAAAAGTTGCCAGGTGCCCGAGCCCTTTTGCTGGCGCAGGTCGTACTGGACCTGTGCAGCATCAAAACGGGCTTTGACGCTCTTGAGGTCGCTGGCTGTGAAGGCCAAGTGATCGATCACGCCTGTGCGTTGTGCGGGCAGCGGGCGGTCCCAGTAGATGTGCAAGATGGCATGGGTGGCGCCGGGCGCGTGCAGCCATGCACCGGGGAAACCCAGATCTGGGCGCGGGCCTTCCACAAGACCTAACAAATCACAATAGTAGGCACGAGTTTTGCTGCGGTCTTCAGCCGTGATGGTGAAGTGGTTCATGGCGTGGATCATGGGCAACTCATGGCTTTGAAGGGGCATCGATTTTCAGGCCGCTGACAGTGCCGTGGCATCCCGTTGTTGGAGGCTCTTCCCTAGTGCCAACAACCACAAACTGCGGCGCTGATGCGAAACCCTCGCCCGACGCCTACTGAATCACCACCTGACCGCGGATTTCACCCGCGGCCACCGTGCTGCTGTGCACATTGAAGTAGGTGTTGCCTGCGGCCACGTCGGCCGCACCTTGGGCTGTCAACGCCGCACCTGAGGCCGCACTGAAGAGATTCGTGCCGCGCGCAAAGGTGATCACGTTGGCCGGCCCACTGACGCCCCTGGCCCCGGTGTGGATATGCGCGATGGTGGGTGTGCTGACACTGTGCGTTACATACGCCACGATGACTTCACGGGTTGTATTGTCAAAAACGATGGTGCCCCGGCCCGTGGCCGTGGACGTGCCGACCGGTACTTCTTGCGCGGCATCGAGCGTCGCCAAACCCGCCGTCACACCACCTCGAAGGTTAATTTGGCCACGGATCTCACCTCCCGGGTTGGCGGCACTGTGCACGTTCATGTACAGCTCGCCAGCCAACAAGGCAGTGTATTGGGCATCGGTCAGCTTGGTGCCCGCAGGCACGCTCGCGGTTTTGCCGTCCGGGCCCAGGGTGAGACCGATGATCACCGGCCCATTGGCCGCAGCATTGCCGCTGGGGGCCTGGTGTATGTGGTGCCCGCCAGCGTTGGGCGTGAGCCCAGCGAAACTGATGCCACCCGTGATCTCTTTGGTTGTGGGGTTCACCACCACCGCGCCGCGTCCACTGGCCGTGGTCACCACCGCTGGGCTTTCCGAAGAACCCAACAACGTGGCCGTGCGGACCACCGTGGTGCAGTTGATGGCGACGCTGGTGACGTTGGCGGCCGCCACGGTACCGCTGCTGTTGCTGATGCTGCAGTTTTGCGCCGCGCTCACCTTGACGTCAAACGCCGCGCCATCTTTGAGGGTCAGGGGAAAGCTGAAAGCGCCCGGGTTATTGAGCGTGATGTCGTTGCCGTCATTGAGCTTTAAAACGACGGGGCCAAACGAGCCAGTGACTGTGCCACCGATGGTGTAACCCGTGTCAGAGCCACCACAGGCGACAAGTCCTGCAAGGGCAAATGTCGTGATCAAGGCGGTCAAAGCAAGGCGTGATTTCACGGCGGTCTCCTGATGTTGGTTCGCGGTATACGCCAAGGCAGCTGGATTAATTCCGTGTGCGCCTATCCGGCCAGCACACGCATCGACAAGTCGATTGCGCGCACGTCCTTGGTCAGCTTGCCGATCGAGATGCGGTCCACGCCGGTGGCGGCAAACTGGCGCACCGTAGCGATGTCCACGCCGCCTGAAATTTCCAGCAGGGCGCGGCCTGCGTTGAGTGCCACAGCGCGGCCCATGTCTTCGAGGCTGAAGTCGTCGATGAGCACGTTCTGCGCGCCGCCGTCCAGTGCTTGTTGCAATTCGTCCAAATTCTCGACCTCGATCTGAATGCCCACGCCAGCATTCAGTGCGCGCGCCGCGTCCAAAGCGGCAGCAATGCTGCCGGCTGCGGCGATGTGGTTTTCTTTGATCAGGATGCCGTCCCACAAAGCCATGCGGTGGTTGCTGCCGCCGCCCGTGCGCACGGCGTACTTTTGCGCTTGACGCAAGCCCGGCAGGGTTTTGCGCGTGTCCAGCACAACACAACCGCGTGGGTTGGGTGAAACGTCGGCAATGGCGTCGACGTACTGGCGCGTGACCGTGGCCACGCCCGACAGCATCTGCAAAAAATTCAGGGCAGGGCGCTCTGCGCTGAGCAAGGCGCGCGCGGCGGATTCGAT
>JAYVRO010000063.1:0-2507 GCA_043776165.1 Rubrivivax sp.
CGTCAAGAAGAACATCGACAAGGCCACCGGCAACCTCGAAGGCGTGCATTACGACGAGATCCGCTACGAGGGCTACGGCATTGGCGGCGCGGCGGTGATCATCGACACGATGACCGACAACAAGGTGCGCACCGTGGCCGAGGTGCGCCACGCCTTCAGCAAATACGGCGGCCACCTGGGCACCGAAGGGTCGGTGGCGTTTCAGTTCAGGCACTGCGGGCAACTCGTGTTCGCGCCTGGCACCAACGAAGACCGGGTGATGGAAGTGGCGCTCGATGCGGGGGCCGACGACGTGGTTACAGACAGCGACGGCACAGTCGAAGTGATCACCTCGCCGCATGATTTTGAAGCGGTGAAGTCTGCGCTCGAAGCGGCGGGCCTGAAGCCCGAGCTGGCCGAGGTGACGATGCGCGCCGAGAACACGGTGGAGATGACTGGCGAAGACGCGATCCGCATGCAAAAACTCCTGGATGTGATTGAAGACCTGGACGACGTGCAGGCGGTGTTCAACAACGCCTTGTTGCCCGACTGATTTTCGAAGCCATGAAAGTACTTGTCATCGGCAGTGGTGGCCGTGAACACGCGCTGGCCGCCAAACTGGCAGGGTGCGGACGTGTGCAATCGGTTTACGTGGCGCCGGGCAATGGCGGCACGGCGCAAGACCCTTTGCTGCACAACCTGGCCATCACCGATTTGAATGCGCTGGCTGACTTTGCGTTGGCCGAAAAAATTGCCCTCACCGTGGTGGGCCCAGAAGCGCCCTTGGCTGCGGGGGTGGTGGATTTGTTCCGCTCGCGCGGCTTGCGCATCTTTGGCCCCACGCGTGCTGCCGCGCAGTTGGAAAGCTCCAAAGTGTTTGCCAAGGCCTTCATGCAACGCCACGGCATCCCCACGGCGCTGTACGCCAGCTTTACCGACGCTGCTGCCGCGCATGCCCACGTTGAACAACATGGCGTACCGATTGTCATCAAGGCCGATGGATTGGCAGCAGGCAAGGGCGTGGTCGTGGCGATGTCGCTGCAAGAGGCGCACGCGGCGATTGATCACATGCTGCCAACTGTCCTGGTCAATGACGCTGATGGCAACAATGAAATTAACGTTTCACATCAGCGTAGAGAGAGCGACACCGCAACCGAAGCCCGCGTCGTGATCGAAGAATTCATGGACGGCGAAGAAGCCAGTTTCATCGTCTTGAGTGACGGTGCGCACGTGCTGGCGCTGGCCACCAGCCAAGACCATAAACGCATAGGCGATGGCGACGCCGGCCCCAACACCGGCGGCATGGGCGCGTATTCACCTGCGCCCGTGGTCACACCCAATGTGCATGCGCGTGTGATGCAGGAAATCATCCTGCCCACCATCGCGGGCATGGCCAAAGAGGGCACTCCGTTCACAGGTTTTTTGTACGCCGGTTTGATGATCGGCGCAGCAGGCCATCCGCGAACGGTGGAGTTCAATGCCCGCCTGGGTGACCCTGAAGCGCAGGTGCTCTTGATGCGCTTGAAGAGCGACCTCTTTGAGCTGCTCTACCGCGCTGCTGATGGTTCACACCCTGATCTGGGTAACGTCGAACTGCAATGGGACCGTCGCGTGGCCTTGGGTGTGGTGATGGCCGCGCGCGGCTACCCCACAGCACCCATCAGCGGTGACGCCATCGCCGGCGCGCCTGCACTGGCACCATCCAAAGACGAGGCGGTGCAGATCTTTCATGCTGGCACGGGCATCCAGAGCGGCCAGCTCGTCACCAGCGGCGGGCGCGTTTTGTGCGTCACCACCTTGGCTGAGTCGGTCAAGCTCGCGCAGCAGCGCGCCATGGAGCTTGTGCAGAACATTCGCTTTCACGGCGCGCAGTGGCGTACCGACATTGGCCACCGCGCCATCAAGCGCTGAGCCCGCAATGAACATGACGGCCCGCTTGGCGCCCACCGAGGTGCTGGACCGCAGCGTGCAGTTTCGAGGCAGCTTTGTTGCGCTGGCCCTGTTGCGCCTCATCGGTTGGCGCTTGTTGTTTGACGGTCTGCCCACCAAACAAGGTGTTGTTGTGATCTACCCGCACACATCGAACTGGGATTTTTTGCCCGGCATCTTGGGCAAATGGGCCATCGGATTGCCAGCCACGATCTGGTCCAAGGACAGCCTGCTTCGACTGCCTCTGGTCGGTCGCTGGCTGCGTTGGGTGGGCGTGCGTCCGGTGGCGCGTGGCGCCAAACATGGGGTGGTCGGGCAGATGGCAGCGGCCATGCAAGACGCCAAGGCGCGGGACCAGTTCATGTGGCTGGCCCTGACACCCGAAGGCACGCGCAGCCTCACCACCGGTTGGCGCATGGGCTTTTATCACGTGGCCACACAAGCCCAGGTACCTGTGGCCCTGGCCGTGCTCGACTTTGGGCGGCGCGAAGTGGGCATCAAAGGCATCTGGAATTTGTCGGGTGACGTCACCGCCGACTTTGCCGTTTTTGCGCAAGTACTGAGTACCTGTCGCGGCTGCAGACACGAGTTGGCCGCGC